>JAZQBF010000164.1:0-2300 GCA_045545615.1 Faecousia sp. | reverse complement strand
TCATAATACCCATTTTTCGTAATATGTGCTATCAAAATTTCACTATCATTAACACTCTCAACATATCCTACATAATGCTTCTGGCTATCCTCTGGATCGCAATATATGCTTGCTATATTTCGTTTTTTATAACAACCAATTAATTCATTAATCATATATTTCACTCCTATTTTCGACTTTTCCAACCATCTTTTTGTTTTTTCTTCTCAGATTCTCGACCAGGACGAGGTTTTGTGTGTTTATCATTAGTTTTTGCTTTGGAGCCATTTTTAAGTGTTCTATGTGCTTTAAATAAGATTATAGTTCCCGCAGTAACAACTGCTGCTGCAATTAAAGAAATTGCTGTTGATGACAATGTAATTACAAGAAACTCTCCCGTCACATCCTTAAACATCACGGGATTGTTAGCACAGTAAGCATATACATTATATCCTACTAACCCCGCACCCTCATCAAACTCACCATTATACACATTGGGTTCAGGACTGATCCACCGGCCGATCGCAGGATCGTAATAACGGCTGGATACATAGTAGAACCAAGTTTCGGCATCGTAATAGTATCCTCTGTAGCGGAAGGGGTTCAGGTCTTTTACGAGTCTGCCGTCAAAAGCGGTGCTGCCGGTGGATGTGAGGATATTACCCCAGGTGTCGTAGGTGTAGGATGCCACCAAAGTGGGAAGACTGTCGCTGTCTTGGTAGACATTGAGAATGTCACCTTGCAGGTTCTTCTCGAAATAGTAATCTGTCCAGTATTGGCCTATGCCTTCATTCCACAGGGAGATGCCTACCACAGAGCCGTTTTCATCGTAGTTATAACGGATGTACAGATCCACCGCGCCGGTGGCGGTATAATAGATCTCTCCCAGGTAGCGACTGCCTGCAATGTGGTACACAATATAACTGCCATCGGCGTTGGTCTTCTTCGTCCTCAAACCGTCGGCGTTATATTGGTAGCCGTAGGTCTGGTTTTCACCCACGGTGGCACTTTGCAGTCTTCTGCCTTCTGCCCAGGTGAAGGTGTAGCCATTGTAGTAATTGGTAGGATTGCCAATGGCATCGTAGGTAATAGTCTGACCGTCAACGGCTGTCAGCAGGTCTTTCCACTGACTGTCGGTGTATGCCATACTGTGGCTGATACCGCTGCCGTTGTTAAAGGTCCGAATATTGCCTGCTTTATCGTAAGTATAGGCTTCCGTTCTGCCGTCAGAATGGGTAACGCCGGTAAGTTGTCCCAGGCTATCGTAAGAATAGGAGATAGTCGCGCCTGTAAGGAGGTCCGTTTCCCGGATGATGTTGCCTATGGTATCGTAGGCATAGCCTACATCTGCCACCACGGTATCATCATCGATCCAGTTTTTCTTTTCGGTGATGTGAGTGCCATCGTAAGTATACCGCTCCCAGAAGCCGCCAATAGCCTTGTCGCTGTTCAGTTCCCGATAGGTAAGTCTGCCCAGGGTATCATACTCATAGTAGACATTGTCACCGTTGACCATATCCATGCCCATGAGCGTACCGTCGGAAATGGTGTTATTTTCATCGGTATCGTAGGTATAGGTCTCGGTAGCGGTGTATATGGGAGAACTGAAACGCTGACTGATCAGTTGGTTATAGGCATTATAGGTGGCGTTTGTCCGGACAGAGTTGTCCGTGGAAGCGATAAGCCGACCTAAGGAATCATAAGTATAGTAGGTGGTATCCTCTGTAGCGCTGTCGTAGATGGCGTACAGTTGCCCGTCACCGGTGTAGGTGTAGGTCAGTACCCGGGTGGTATCCCCGGCGGCGTTTTTATAGGTGGCGGTGCACACTCTGCCCAAAGTATCGTAGGTGTAGGAAATGGCATCGCCGTTTCCGTAGGTCATAGTCTGCAGATTGCCATTACCTGCGCCGTAGGCATAACTTGCCAATGTGCGGTTTGTGCCTACTGCCACAGAAGTGCGGTTGCCCCAAATGTCATAGGCGAAGATATAATGCTGGGTTACATCCCCGGCGGTCCTTTCCACGGTGGACAAGTTACCTTCGGAATCGTAACTGTAGTTCACTGTGGGATCCAGGGTCATTCCACTGTCATTATAACCAGTAGTCGCCTTATTGGCAACAGATGTTTGGGTGATCCTGCCGAAACCGTCATAGACCGAGCGGGTATAGCGCCATTTACTTGCCAAGAATCAAGGGGACAAGAGAACCGTCCCCTTGTCCCCCGGCTTATACTTGCCGAAAAAAGAGAATGTAACTGCTATGCACCAGCAAGCATCGACTTTTGGGGACAAAAGGCAGTTTGTTGGGATAATCCCAAGCCCT
>JAZQBF010000163.1:0-3748 GCA_045545615.1 Faecousia sp. | reverse complement strand
GGTATCTTATCAGCCTGATACGATTTTTAGTGGAAAGTATAACCTATTGCCATGTGTCAATTCGGCCCACATTACAACAAAACCAGATAAGAATAAAAAAGAAATTGTTGTAGAACTGGATCAAGCACCCGTTATGCTGCTGCGAAAAATGAAGAAATACTGCCCGGACGCAAAGTATGGGTTTACAGGTTGGGGATGGGTTATCATTGGTATATTTGCACTTATCCCGACTGTCATTCCCATTTTCGTACTTTTCGTGGAATAAACTTGACCGCACCCTTTGGGTGCGGTCTTTTGCTTATGCCAGTTGTACGATGGTCAGGTGTGCCGATACGGGCTCTGTACCGCCGGCCAGGGGTGTGATAGTCAGCGCATCTGCCGTGCCTTCCGGGTTGCGTACGGTGAGAACGGAGTCCTCTGTGGTGGTGTTAACCAGCGCGATCCCCACGATCTGGGATGTGCCGGTGGCCCGGCCCACTACGGTGTAGGGCAGTTCTGCGCCGTTCAGGGTCAGGACAAGTTGACCGGGCTCGGTCACGCTGACTTGGAACAGCACCTGATAAGTGCCGATGTCCGCCAATGTGAAGGAGCTTGCGCCGGCACGGGCAATGCCAGTTCCGCTGGTAGGGCCGTCCTGGGGGAAATCCACATCTGTGCCGGCGGCAACGGTATCCGCGTTGTCACCGGGCATCAGGGCATAGAAATCCGCGAAGCCAAGCACAGTACCGGCAGGGCCGGGCTCACCCTGAGGACCTTGCGGTCCAGCGGGACCAACTTCACCCTGAGGACCCTGCGGTCCGGTAGGACCGGCTGGACCTTGCGGACCTTCAGGACCGGCAGGACCGGTTGCGCCCACAGGACCCTGCGGACCCTCGGGACCGGCAGGCCCGGTTGCACCCACAGGACCTTGAGGGCCTTCAGGTCCGACAGGCCCGGCAGGGCCGACTTCACCCTGAGGACCTTGTGGACCGGTAGGACCGGCTGCGCCCTGTGGGCCGGCTGGCCCAACCGCGCCTTGAGGACCCTGCGGCCCGGCAGCTCCGGCTTCACCGGCTATGCCTTGAGGGCCTTGGGGGCCGGTTTCACCGATGGGGCCCTGAGCGCCAATTGGACCCTGAGGTCCGGCAGGACCTTGCGGTCCGGCAGGGCCCTGTGGGCCGGGCGGACAGGTACAGGTGCAGTTACAGCCGCTATTGCAGCCGTTATTACAGCCACATCCGTTGCAGCAGGGTTCTACGGGAGCAAAAGTACTGGGCGCGCAGTATTCATATTGGGAGTCGTCACAGCATTTGTATCGCTTCATAAAGATCCCTCCTTTATTTGTCTGCAATCCATTCTATGCTGTTCGACTCATATTGACACAAAAAATGCCTGCATCTATCCAATGCAGGCATTTTGTTATTGTTCTGCGATTTTTCTCATTTCGGCGCAGTAACTTTCTGTGACAGCGCACATATATTCCGGCTTTCCGTCAAAGCGTCCTGTCTCGGCAGAGGTGACGGCGGCGCATTTCGTGCAGATTTCTTTATGCTGGCATCCGGTGCAGTCCGAGCACAGGGTAATGGCGGCAGTTTTCTTCATCAGTTCCTCCCACGCAGCCTGAAAACCCACCTCAAAGGGCTTTACAACGGGCTGACTTAGCATACCGCAGGCCACCATGCTGCCGTCCCAGGAGATCCAGAACTGGCTTCGACCTGCAAAACACTCCAAATGCTCGCCCAGCTCCAGTCCGCAACCGGGATTGACAGCATCCGGAGTTCCGAAAGAGGCCACCATTTTCTTTACGCCATTGATGCCGTGCTGAATCAGCATATCCTTGGCCAGCAATTTGCCCACTTCCTCAGCAGGCAGACGCCGAAATTCATCCTTGTTCGTGCGGCGGGTAGGGGGGAAGTTATAAAGAGTGGGCCGCATGGAAATACCGTGTTCCTTGGCAAAGGCATAGATTCCGTCCAGGTCTTCTGCATTCCACGGGGTCACGGTGGCGTTCAGGTTGACTGTGATGCCGTTTTCCTTCAGCCAACGGATATTTTCCACCACCCGATCAAAGGCGCTGGAAACGCCGCACAGACGGCCATAACTCTCAGCGGAGGTCCCGTAAAGCGTGATATTGATCAGCGCCGGAGGCAGCTCCAAAAACAGTTTGCGGATCTCATCGTCAATGAGGCATCCGTTGGAGTTAATGGAAACGGAAAGACCCATATTGGTCAGATCCCGGTACAGCCGGGGAAAATCCGGACGGAGCATGGGTTCGCCACCGGTGAGCAGCAAGAAAACAAGTCCGGCATCCCGGGCGGTGCGGCCCATTTCCAGCCATTCCTCGGTGGTGCGTTCCCGTCCGATGGGCGCCATTTCTTCCGGGGTCATCCGGACATAGCACATACTGCAATTTAAGTTACAGCGGGGGGTCAGTTCAAATGCACCGGACACTGGGATGCGCTTCCGGGCCGCCAGTGTGCAAAGTCCCCGCTTGATTTCATAGGTCTGCTGCATAAATCATCATCCTATACATTATATAATGTATCCCGTACCAGCATCACAGCCCGTTCATCTGGTGTGCAGGTTAGTTCATACACGGGTACACGCGCCAGTAAGTCATCCAGTAGTTCACACAGATGGGCAGTATACTCACTATCCCATGTGTTTGCCAACAATTGAGCATACAGCGGCACAAATGCCTGGCGCCCGGACAGCGGGACAAGTGTGTTTTCTGATCCCCGCTTCAACAGCACAATGCCAGCGATGGGCGCTTCCTCCGGGAGAAAAATGTCGGAGGATCCGGCATAGGGTGAGCCACAGGCAAAATAGCCGTCTGCTCGTTTTGCAATGCAACTTTTATCGCCATTGAGGATTTCTGCGCCTAAATATTTTTGCCAAAGATCCGCCTGCGTGGATTTTCCGATACCGGATGGGCCGCTGAACAGTACTGCCTTGCCCTGAAATCGGACCAGAGAACTGTGCAGGAACATACAGTTATGCTGCATCATCACATAGTCCAGACCCAAAATAGGGGAGAGGGCGTTGGTGGATTGATAACGGGCAAGATCGCTCTTGGGGAGATATAGTGTCTGCTGACCGTTGGAACGCAGCCGTAACCCAGCCTGAACACCGTCTGGGCCTTCCAGATAGGCATAGACCCGCAGCCAGCCGTTTTCACTGACATAGTTAAATGTGCCGGCCTCACTGTAGACACAAGAACCAATGGGGCAAATGGCAGTATCGATCAGTTCCACATCGTAGATCACATCGGGACAAGCAATCTGAGATAAAAACAGCTGCATTTCCTGAGGAACCGCCAGTGGGACGGGGGAGACAATGCGAATGTCAATACCGGCGATGGTAAAATCGATATTCTTCAGTTCTGCCATGGTTTGCGCCCCCTTCCAGCATACGATAAAATTATACATGATACCACTCGTTCTGTCAACAAAACAATCCCCTCGGCAGTAATGCCGAGGGGAGTTTGCGATTAGTTGGAAGCGAAGACCATGTGCATATTGGAGAAGTAGCACAGACCGTCGCCGCTTTGATAGGTGGGTTGCCAATCGCAACCGCCCATGAAGCCGCCTGCTGCTGCGATCTGCTTCATTTCTGGGGAAGAGTCGGGATCCTTGAACACACATTGCTGATTGGTGGCGCTGATGCGAACAGCCGAACATTTGGCGATTTGCTGGGTCAAAGCGAAGTTTTCCACCAAAAACTGGGGTTTTACATATGCTTTTTTCACACAAATCACTTCCTTTTTATT
>JAZQBF010000162.1:0-1865 GCA_045545615.1 Faecousia sp. | reverse complement strand
CAGGTGGTACCGGCGCTACTGCAAAACCGGAATTGAGCGCAAAGATCTTCCTGTACGATGTGGAGAATAAGAAGAAGATCCTGGAGATCGATCCCAGAGATTATCTGTCTCTGGATGGAGATCGGCTCAGTGGTGTCAACGGACTGTGTCCCGACCCGGATGTGGAAAATAACGGCATCATCTGGGGCGTCTGCGGCGGCAGTCTCTTCACCCTGCAATACAACAAGTCCACCGGTAAAGTGAAAATAGAAGAAAAATTCTGCCCGGATCCCACAGCCACCGGCGGCGGCTGGACTGAGGCGGGAATCCTGACAGACGGCGACTACCTGTATGTGAACTTCGGTTCCAAGGGCGGTGTCTGGAAGATCAACACCAAGAATGTGGCTGACCGGGAACAGTTGCCCGTGGCTGCTTCTGATAAAATCACCATCGCCCAGGACGGCAACTTCTACTACACCGTAACCGACAATCTGTATATGTACCCCATGGTAGTTACAGAGTCTGACTATGATGTCGCAGCGCAACTGGACGAAAAGTTCGCCCAGATCCCCAAGGTCATCAAGGTAGAAGACGAGGCAATGCTGAATGAACTTCAGACAGCCTACGATGCCCTGACCTGGACCCAGAAGTCTTTGGTACAGAACCTGTACAAGTTGGAAGATGCTTACATCGAACTGGTGGAAGCCAAGATCGATTCTATCGGCGATGTCACCCTGGAAGACAAAGATTTGATCTATCAGATCAAGGACGAATACAACGCCTTGACCACCAAGAGCAAATCTTATGTCAAGAACTTCCGCACCGTCTTCGTTCCTGCAATGCAGGCGCTGCAGGCGTTGCTGGATGCCGAGGCAGCAGCCAAGGTCCAGGCAATGATCGACACCATCCCCGGTATGGGCGAAATGACTCTGGAAAAAGAGCCTGCTGTCCGGGAGATCGAAAGCGCTTACAAGGCGCTGACCAAGGAACAGCGTTTGCTGGTAGACGCCACCCACCTGGATACGGCGCTGGCAGCCATTAAGGTGCTGCGTCAGGTGCGGATCGACCGGTTGATCGCTTTGATCGCCGGCTTCGGTGAAGAGATCACCCTGGCAGACGAACCCCTTGTAGACGAGGCAACCGAGATCTACGAGTGGCTGTATATGGATGAGCGTAGCCAGGTGGATTACGAGAAACTCACCAAAGTACAAGGCCAGTTGCAGAAACTGCAAAAAGCAGCCGCTGCTGAGGTAGATGTTCTCATCGAAGCCATCGGCAACACCGTAGGCTACGGCAGCGGCAAGGTCATCAAGACCGCCCGTAAAGCCTTCGACGCGCTGACCCCCGGCTCTCAGAAGTATGTAAAACGCATCTCCATTTTGGAGGAAGCAGAGGCTATCTACAACAGCATGTTCCCCCTGTGGGCGATTATCGTGATCGCTGTTGTAGTGGTAGGCGGCGGCGCTGCTGCAGCCGTTGTGGTGCTCCGCAAGAAGAAAGCGGAAAAGACCACTAAGGAAGCGGCGCAGACCACCAAGGAAGAACCCGCCCCTGCAACCGACGAAACCTAATTTACTCCAATTTTTCTCCCCCTCTATATAAGGATCCCCCGGGCGGCTTAGCCGTCCGGGGGATCTCCTTTTCAAATTCCGGTTTGTGGAGCAAAGCCTTCTCCTTGAGGAGAAGGTGGCGCCGAAGGCGACGGATGTGGTGTGCTGTAAAACCACGACGCTTCCACCGCCCTCGGGCGAAAAGGGAACACCCCTCATCCGTCTGCCCCAAGGACAGACACCTTCCCCCCAGGGGGAAGGCTTTGGTGCATACGCCTATTTTGCACTTTGATAAACAGAAAAAGCCGTCTGCGTAAATGCTACGCAGGCGGCTTT
>JAZQBF010000161.1:0-2891 GCA_045545615.1 Faecousia sp. | reverse complement strand
CGGTGTAGGTCACATGGCCGAAGTCGGAATTGACCACATGGTTCAGCCGCTCCAGCAGACCCTTATCCACAAACTGGTTGAAGAAGTCCATCTCCTCCGGCGCATGCTCCAGCACGTAGGAAATGATATACTTGATCATATCCTCGGCAAGACGCATATCGTCGGACAGGTCGGCAAAGGCGATCTCCGGCTCGATCATCCAGAACTCGGATGCGTGGCGGGTGGTGTTGGAATTTTCCGCACGGAAGGTAGGACCGAAGGTGTAGATGTTCTTAAAAGCCATGGCGAAGGTCTCACCGTTGAGCTGACCGGACACGGTCAGGTTGGTAGGCTTGCCGTAGAAATCCTGAGAGAAATCTACCTTGCCGTCCTGGGTTTTGGGCACATTGTTCAGATCCAAAGTAGTAACCTGGAACATCTCGCCTGCGCCCTCACAGTCGGAGCCGGTGATCAGCGGTGTGTGGACATAGACGAAATCCCGGTCCTGGAAGAACTGATGGGTCGCCATTGCCGCCAAAGAGCGCACACGGAACACAGCCTGGAAGGTATTGGTCCGGGGGCGCAGATGGGTAATGGTGCGCAAAAACTCCATAGAATGGCGCTTAGGCTGCAGGGGGAAATCGCCGGTGGATGCGCCCTCTACCTCTACGGTCTTCGCCTGGATCTCAAAAGGCTGCTTGCTGTCCGGAGTCAGCACCACAGTGCCGGTTACGATCAGCGCAGCGCCAATATTAATTTTGGAAATTTCCTGGAAATTTTCGATGGTGTCGTTATAAACCACCTGAACGGGGTTAAAATAAGTACCGTCGTTTAATACGATAAAGCCAAACTGCTTGGAAGGGCGGCGATTGCGCACCCAACCACCGATCACCACTTCTTGATCGGCGTAAGCGGCAGTGTTCTTATACAGTTCGCGAACAGAAATCAGTTCCATAACATTCGACCTCTCTTGCTTGGTTAAAATATACAATAGAGTATACGCCAATTAGGCGAGTTTTACAAGGGGGTTGTTTGATTTTTTAACGGAAAAAGTACAATATCAGCATATGCACCGGGTAAAACAGGTAAAAACCCCACTGCAGTGCCTTGGAATGGGTGGTTTTCTTTCCGTTATACAGGGCGACGGGGAGCATCGCGAAAACGGCAAAAAGTTGAATGGGGAAAGAAATGCCAAAGAAAGTCAGTTTCCAACTGCCCACCAAAAACTGGGTAGGTATCATCAACGCAGTCTGCCAAAGCAATTTGTGGGGCAGATTCTCTGTGAGCAGGAAGATGGCAACCATCACGATACCTGCGCCGCCATAGTCCGATTGGAGCAGTTCGCCAAAGAAATAAAAAGGAATCAGCAGCAAAACTTTCAGCGTCGGCTCTTTTATTCTTTCCATCAGCATCGCCATTAAAAAGGCGAAGAACAGCGTGACCATCACACTCTGCCCGGCAGGATAGAGCACCTGCCCGGAACTGAACAAATTAAAGGGGATCTCCGCCAAAAGCGCGCCGATACTCAAACGGATCATATAATTCTTTTTGCTGCGGGTGTGGATAAATCCTTGACAGAGCAAAAAACAAAAGATGGGAAAAGCCAGGCGGCCAATGGTGCGCAGTTCTGTGTAGTACCCCGGAATCAAATTCATAAACCCAATATGATCCAAAAGCATCAGGAAGCAGGCAAGGATTTTCAAATGTTCCTGGGTGAGAAATTTCTGTTTCATAACCGTTTCTCCTTAAAAAACTATTGGGATTATACCATAAAAAGCATAATTTGCCTATTGTTTTTTGTTCAAAAATGTAATTTTTGGATAAGGAAGAAAAAGTTGTTGCAAAATAATAAAAGGCGTGTTATAATACGGCGTGTGTCCGCCGCTGGGCACGCTACACATTGGGATGTCGCCAAGCGGTAAGGCACCAGACTTTGACTCTGGCATTCGTAGGTTCAAATCCTGCCATCCCAGCCATTTGACCCGCTAGCTCAGTTGGCAGAGCAATTGCCTTTTAAGCAATGGGTCTGGAGTTCGAATCTCCAGCGGGTCACCAAAAAGAGGTAGATACCATTTGGTATCTACCTCTTTTTTATTGTGGAACATTGGAGATTCGAATAATGTAAATCACAACAGTCCGGTGGACTGTTGGTTGCCGCATTCCACGGCGGCAACACATTTATTTTCGCCTTTGGCGAAAATGCAAACGAATCTCCAGCGGGTCACACCACCGCTTTGCGGTGGTTTATCCGCTTCTTTTTGCATACGGCAGTTCTATTCTTCCGCTAATTTGCTACACTAATTTTTCATTTTTGCCTACAAGGTAGAAATCAAAACAAATAAAGTAATGTAATATAACTCTCCTTATTATGTCATTTTATTGTAAAGCCATTGAAATTATAACTAATATCTCCCGTTTTGAAGTCGTATGTAGCATTGAACATATCATTATATGCCATCATGCCTCCTGTGCTCCAATTATATGTCAGACCGGTGTTTACATCATGCGAGGAAACTGAGCCATCAGCGCCTAGAATAACACCTAAATCAGTATCCACATAAGACACATTGCCATCTGGACCAATAACTGCGCCCATTTCATAATCAGCAAATGCTCCATCGCCACTCATTGCTCCAGCCGCAGCATAAAGGCTGGCATTTTTTGCTTTCTTCTCTTCATACAATGCTCTTTGCTCAACTGCAATCGCCTCTGCGTCTGCTGAATAAGATGTACGAAGTTTAACTCCAACAGAGCCGCCATTGGCAGATATTCCTGTTGCAGGTCCACTACTATTAACAAGTTCCTCCAATGTATCTGCAAACTGCGCAGCCTTCGGATGTTTTTGGTTTTTGGCGACGAGCATCCATTTTAATGCTTCTTGGTAGTTCCTCTTCAAGTACTCTCGGCTCGAA
>JAZQBF010000160.1:0-1557 GCA_045545615.1 Faecousia sp. | reverse complement strand
AGCGGAAAACTATGTCTTCACGGTCGGAGGAACCGTATGCCAGCCGGAATATGACGGAGAATACTGGTTCGTCGATGCGACCGGCATCACACCGGAAAAGCTCAGCGAGCAGATCGCGGTGTCTGTGACGGATGGGGAAGGCAATGCCCTGACAGCCGGCTACAGCCCCATGAACTATATCGTTCGCATGAACAGCAAGGGCTGTGACAGCCTGAAGCTGCTCTTAAAGGCGCTGTACAATTACCATTTGGCTGCGAAAGCGTTTGGCGCATAAGAAAAAGGGGCTGTTGCACAGTGTGCAACAGCCCCTAAAAACAAATGTTTTTACTGCAAAGACAGGCGAAAACCAGAGAAAAGGGATAGAATATGTATTTTTACATAGAAAAAACTCTCCTGCGACCAAAAATTTGTGAAATCTGCAAAAAAAGGCATTGAAATCATCGCCTGCTTCATGTATAATGTCTGTATTGCGGCATATTCCTGCCGCTGAAAGGAGAATGATTCATTATGTACACTGCTAATTCTATCCGCAACGTATGTCTGCTGGGTCACAGCGGCAGCGGCAAGTCCGCGCTGGCTGAGAGCCTTCTGTATATGACCGGTGTGATCGACCGGATCGGCAAGAACGCCGACGGCAACACCGTATGCGATCACGACCCGGAAGAGATCCGCCGTAATATTTCCATCTCCTCCGCGCTGGTTCCTCTGGATTATAAGGGCGCGCGGATCAACCTGCTGGATACCCCCGGCGGCTTCGATTTCTCCGGCGCTGTGGTGGAGGCTCTGCGTGCTGCTGACGCCGCCATCATCGTCTGCTCCGCCAAGGACGGCATTACTGTCGGCTTTGAGAAGGCATGGAAGGACTGCCAGGAGCGGAATATGCCCTGCTTCATCTACATCTCCAAGGTAGACGAGGACAACTCCGACTACAACGCCACCTTCAATGCCCTGCGTGAGCGCTACGGCAACCGCATCGCCCCCGTGGTCGTGCCCATTTGGGACAGCAACAAGAAGGTTACCGGCATCATCGATGTGCTGAACAAGCGCGCCTACGAGATGCAGAACCTGAAGCGGGTGGAGATCGAGATCCCCGAGGGCAAGGACGAAGTTAGTACCGAATTCTACGACGCTCTGAAGGAGTCCGTGGCTGAGACCAGCGAGGAATTCATGGACAAGTTCTTCGGCGGCGAGGACTTTACATACGCCGAAATGATCAAGGGTATGCACAAGGGCGTGCTGGATCGCACCATGTTCCCCGTGGTCTGCGGCTCCGGTATCAACTGCCTGGGCAGCCTGATGCTGATGGATCAGATCATCGACCTGTTCCCCAACCCCATTGAGGGCAACTATCACAAGGCTACCACCGCTGACGGCTCTGTGGAAGAGTTCGTCGTATCCCCCGGCGGCGTGCCCACTGCTTTCGTGTTCAAGACCGTTGCTGACCAGTACGGCAAGTACTCCTTCATCAAGGTCCTGTCCGGCGAGATCACTTCCGACCTGACTCTGGTCAACTCCCGTACCGGTGCCAACGAGAAGATGAAGTCGGATCGTAGCCAT
>JAZQBF010000159.1:0-4359 GCA_045545615.1 Faecousia sp. | reverse complement strand
CAATATATCATTTTTGTAAGAGTTCGAATTCATACGAAAAACAGCCCAAAATATCTTTTTTGTAGCCCATAGCCAAAAAGAGACTGCGCCGAATGGTGCGGTCTCTTTTTGCATGCGTGGGATTCGAACAATTTAAAAATTGCATAGTAGTATATTGTTATTTTTCAAATAAAAATATTGCAATACAACAAATTTAGTGCTAAAATATGAAAGTAACCCAAAACAAAGGAGCAATATTTATGCGAATTGGTTGTCCGAAAGAAATTAAACCCCAAGAGGGTCGTGTTGGTTTGACTCCCGCCGGTGCAGATGCGTTGGTGCGCGCGGGTCACAGTGTATATGTACAGCAGAATGCCGGCATTGAGAGCGGCTTTACGGATGCAGAATACGCCCAGGTTGGCGCCACTGTTTTGGCGACACCGGAGGAAGTTTATGCAATCTCGGATATGATCATTAAGGTAAAAGAACCTCTTGCCCCGGAATATGATCTTCTCCGGGAAGGTCAGATCTTGTTTACATATCTGCACTTGGCTCCGGACGCTGCGCAGACTCAGGCTCTGCTGCGGAAAAAGGTCACCGCTATCGCTTATGAAACGGTACAACTTGCCGATGGCACTTTGCCCTTGCTTGCGCCTATGAGTGAGGTTGCCGGCCGTCTGTCTGTGCAGATCGGCGCAAACCTTTTGGAGTCCAATAATGGCGGCAGAGGTATTCTTCTTGGCGGTGTTACCGGCGTAGAGAAGGCAAATGTGGTTATCGTCGGCGGCGGTAATGTTGGTCTGAATGCGGCAAAGGCAGCCTCCGGTTTTGGCGCCAATGTTACGATTTTGGACTTGAATATTAAGCGCCTTGCCTATTTGGATGATGTTTTTGGCGGCCGTGTGCAGACACTGCTCTCCAACCCCTATAATATCGCCCGTGTTGTGAAAGAGGCAGACCTGGTGATCGGCTGTGTGCTGATTCCCGGCGGCAGAACCCCCAAACTGGTCACAGAGCAGATGGTGCAGTCTATGAATCCCGGCACTGTTCTGATCGACGTAGCAATTGACCAGGGCGGCTCTATCGAGACCATCGACCGGATCACCACCCACGAGCATCCCTACTTTGTCAAGCACGGCGTTCTCCACTATTCCGTGGCAAATATGCCTGGCGCAGTGCCCAGAACTTCCACTTTGGCGCTTACCGGCGCAACACTGCCTTATGCATTGAAGATCGCCAATATGGGCGCAGAGGCAGCCTGCAAGGCAGATCCTGCTCTGCTGAAGGGTCTGAACACCTACAAGGGTCACCTGACCTTCAAGGCAGTTGCCGAGGCCCAGAACCTGGAATACACCGACCCCGCGACTTTGCTGTAATCTGATTTATAAAATCGAAAAACCGGCATCCTTAATTGAAAGGATGCCGGTTTTTTGCAGATGGGTACAAATGCAACTCTATTGTCATTGCGAACCAGTGCGAACACTGGTGTGGCAATCTTTTGTATCAGTGGCGATGACAAAAATAGAAGCCGACGTCCTGGGGGGCACGGATGGCCATCGCCAAGCACACCCCCTGATATCAGCTTCTGAATATAGTTTAGCAGATTTGTTTGGAAAATCAACTCGATAGCCAGACATTTTCTGAAATATTTGCCGCTGTCCAGCCGTTGATGGCGCTTCATAGCACCCGTCACAGAAAATGTAGTCAAAGCCCTATGTTGACATTTGTGATCGTATCGGGTATATTGTTGGTAGATGCATCTGATGAGACACCGTGTGATGAGTCGCTTGCGACAGGTTGCACACCGTCCAAGGATGCATCGTGGGGAGCAGTCCCGCCAGTCGCTTCGGGCGTATTGGAATCGGCTTGTTCAGATTCCGGGGTGGCTATGCTCCTTTTTCTTTTGCGGAAACAAAAAGCAAGAAGAACGATAAACCGATCCTCTACATCGCGGCCTGCTAACGCAGACACAGTGGATATCTCACGGCAAGTTATCGCTCTTCTTGATATAAGAATACCAAATACAAAGGTGCGTGTCAAGCAACAGATAGGAAACGCGGATGGCAGTCTTTTGCCAGATTCTGATGCTTTTATTACGGCGTGTTCAAATTATGATAGTAATAAACAGAGAGGAAAAGAAAATGGCAGATTGGGTGAAAATTTACGACAGAGCGGAGGATATGGAATTGGAACGTCTCCGCAAGCGGGCGGAGCGTCGAAAAGCACAGCAGCAGGCTCAACAGAAATCCTCGCAGGATACGACTGGTACAACAACAATGTCGCAAAAGGAGAAGCCCCAAGACTAATCTACAGTTCTGAGTTTTCGGATACAAATCACAATGCTGCACCGCAGATCCGTTTTGTCAAAAAATTGACGGCACCTACTATGTAGTAGAAGCCGCTTGTGAAAATAAATACAACAAATTGTGGGTGCAGAGCGTATATTTACAAAAAAATGAAGATGTTACGCAAGTTCCCGCTGAAGGCCAAACAGCCGACCACGAAACGAACGCCCGAAGCGCCCTTGCTTCTCCATCTTCTAAAAACAATATAGCAGAAACTGCAAGCAATGTCAACCCCGGGGATTCGACAACGCTGTTTGTGCGGTGGTGATAAAGATGCGTTTTTTCTGCATTTGGCTTTTTTTGTGTTGCTATAATTGCCTGCATTTTTGCCGATTTTCCCTTGACAAACCCAGACTGCTGTGCTAATATATCTTGGCAATAGGATAATGTTTCTTTTATTCGGAGTGATACCCAAGAGGCCGAAGGGGCTCCCCTGCTAAGGGAGTAGGCGGCTTAAAACCGCGCGAGGGTTCAAATCCCTCTCACTCCGCCAAAAGTTCTAATTTTACCGAGTTTTGCGGTAAAATTAGGACTTTTTTTGTGTATTTCTTTTGTTTCTCACTTTTTGTTTTTTCTTTAGTGTGGAGCAAAATGACGCAAAATTGATGTGTGTTGCCTACGCTGTTGCTTACACATCTGCTGTCGGCGGAAATGGAACAAAATCCCTCTCGCTCCATCCAAAATAACCTATGTATTTTAAACGTGTTTTGTTGTTAGAGTCTGTTGACTAATTTGTGCGAGTTCTTTAATGGAATGTGCTGAACATCTCAGCGATAGTGATCTAACTATAGTTATTCCCCTGTGACAAAATAATATCTCAAATCTTCATCTTTGAACGAGTTATGCAAGCAGTATTCGCAGATAACAAATTCATCGTTACTACGACGCCATGGTGGACATGGTTCGAAACAAATACTGCAGTTTGAACTACAATTTTCAGTACAATCCGGGCACATCCACTCAGAACTGTCCAAACATCTTGCGTAATATCCAGCGCCACAAACTCTACAAGCAAGGCAATAGTCCTTTGTAGCATCTGGATAGCCAAAAACTTCCTTTGTTTTGCCAGTACAAGCGATATCTTTTGATACAGGACCGTCGTTGATACTAATATAACTATTTTCATCACAAAAATAAATGGTTACAGGGTCATAAAGAGCGTCATAACTATCATATACATGATCGATAACGATAAAACCATCATCGGTATACAGTCGAGAAATTGTATACGTATTGTCCTCTTTAATTAGTTCTATGTGACCAAAACCTTCTTTGTAATGCGGTATATTGAAATTACATGGATAATATGCGGTGTATTCCGGTTTTTGTCTAGATGCACGAAAATCTGCTTTACCGACCCATGCAGATGGAAGAAACCAATACATTCCCCATGCGAATGCAGCAATGGCTAAGACCCATTTCCACCATTCACGCTTTGCTTTTAATACTTTTATGGTATACCATTCATGTGGTTTGTTTTGAAATTGGCAGCAGATTTCTTTCACAATATCATAGGCAAAAAACAGCAGACAAGTGCCGGCGAAAGCAACACCTATCAGCATAAGTAGTGATTGATCTGTACTCAAGAAAGATCATCCCCATTTCTGCTTGAGTATATAGTTGTATTACTTCAAAAATGTTCTGAAACAGGAAAGTGAAGGTTTGTTACCTAATTGGTCAGCAATTTCTGTATAATATATTAAGAGTTCCCAACCGGTGTAACGCCAGCAATTGTGGCAGTATACCGGATGGGTTTTAATTAGATTTCAATATCCATCTTGGAGATGACGGCGGCGCAGCGCTTACACAAGCCGTTTTCGTCGGCTTCTTCAGAGTGCATCCAGCAACGGGGGCACTTTTCACCCCGCGCCTCCACGACACCAACGGTCAGTTGGGGCAGGTTTGTACCCACACCGGTGGTAGCGCCTTCGGGAACATTCTCCCATGCGCAGGAGGATACGATGCAAACCTCTGCCAGGTTGATGTCCTTGCAGGTGTTGATCAGTTCGGCATCATCGGTAGAAAGGCTGACATG
>JAZQBF010000158.1:0-5043 GCA_045545615.1 Faecousia sp. | reverse complement strand
ATCCTAACCGGGCGGGGGTCTTTTCCTTTAACCGGCGGTAGCGGTCCGCATCAAGGGGGTTTTCCACAAGGTACAGTTTCCGCAGGTCCAAAGCCGTAACATCTTCTACAAAATCTCCGTCGTGAAAGTCATGCGGTTTCTGTTCCGGTCCGGGGGCGGTGGGCTTGTAGTCGCTTCCTTTTACCATAGGCTCGTTGCCCATGGATTGCAAAATCTCTGCAACCATAGCAGAGAGTTCTTGTTTGTTCATCCCATTCCCTCCTTAAAACAGTAAGCAAGAGCCGTCGCCGGCTTTGGCGGTGAGTTTTCCGTTCTCCGTAAAGCCCATTTTCTCCAGCCAGGCCTGGAATTCCGGAATAGCCGTTTTGCCGGTCAGTTCCCGCAATGCGGCAGTTTCCCGGAAACCGGTGGTTTGATAATTGAGCATAATATCGTCCCCGTGGGGGATGCCCATAAAGTAGTTGCATCCGGCTACGGTGAGCAAGGTCGCCAGGTTTACAATATCGTTTTGGTCCGCTTTCATATGGTTGGTATAACAGCAGTCACAACCCATGGAAATGCCGGTAAGTTTGCCCATAAAGTGGTCTTCCAGACCAGCCCGGGTCACCTGCCGGGCATCATACAGATACTCCGGACCGATAAAGCCCACAACGGTGTTCACAAGGAAAGGAGAAAACCGCTTGGCAAAGCCGTAACACCGGGCCTCCATGGTCACCTGGTCGGTATTGTGGTGGGCGTTTGAGGAAAGTTCCGAGCCCTGCCCGGTTTCAAAATACATCACATTAGGCCCTTCTGCTGTGCCTTGATGGTGCAGCAGATCCCGGGCTTCTGCAATGGTTTCTGCGTTAAAACCAAAAGCCTCGTTGCCCTTTTGGCTGCCGGCGATGGATTGGAAGATCAGATCGCAGGGCGCGCCATCCCGGACCGCCTTCATCTGGGCGGTGACATGGGCAAGAACGCAGATTTGGGTAGGAATCTGCCAGTGTTCCTTAATTTCCTGGAAGCGCCGCAGGACCTTGCCTACCTGCTCCGGGGAATCGGTTACCGGATTCAAACCGATGACTGCGTCACCTGCGCCGAAAGAAAGACCCTCCAAAACCGAGGCGGTGATGCCATCCGGGTCGTCGGTGGTGTGATTGGGTTGCAGACGGCAGGAAAGAGTTCCCGGCAAACCGATGGTGGTGTTGCAGTGGGCGGTAACCGTAATTTTGGAAGCGGCATAAATCAGGTCTAAATTGCTCATCAGTTTGGCAACTGCCGCCACCATTTCCGAGGTCAGTCCTCTGCTGACCCGGCGAATGTCCGCGCCGGTGGTGGTTTCTGACAAGATCCACTCCCGAAGTTCCGCAACGGTCCAGTTGCGGATCTTGGCATATGCCGCTTCGTTTACATCGTCCTGAATGATCCGGGTGACTTCGTCCTCTTCATAAGGCACAGCCGGATGCTCCCGGAGTTCGTGGAGGGGCATCGCCGCCAAAACTACCTTTGCGGCTACTCGCTCCTGGGCGGTTTCTGCCGCCAAGCCTGCCAGTTTGTCACCGGTTTTTTCTTCGTTGGCTTTCGCCAAAACTTCTTTGATGTCTTTAAAAATATATGTTTTTCCCAATAGTGTGGTTTTTAATTTCATATTGTCCTCCTGTTTTCCAACACCAGTGTTTTGATCACCACCGGCAGGCAAGGCCCAACCGGCGCGCCGATATCCAGGAAACTTTCCGGAGAAAGGGATACGGAATCAATGCAAAGGCAAGGGGTGCATTTCGGAAGTCGCAGAGAGAGGGCTTGCCCTAAGGCTTTTGCCATATCCGCCTGCAGGCAGACAAAAACAGACTTGCCCGCTGTTCCTGCCACGATCGCCTCTGCCAGCCGGGATATATCCCCGTAAGAGGGGGAAACCAATCCCGGAAATGCCAGTACCACCGTATCTTCGTCTTTTTCCTGCAACTGCCCGGAAATCAGTTTTGGAAGTTGGGGCGATGTTTGCGCTTCTTCGGTGAAAAATGCCACCGGCAGATTTTTCATCGGCAAGGTCACGTTCCGATAAAATACCGTACTGCCGGAAAGTTGCGTAGAATGACAGCCTGCGCCGATCACCGTCGCCCGGATAGTCTCTTTGCCCAGCACATAGTCGCCACGGCACAAACGACTTTGTTTGATTTTCTGTCCCAACAGCGGGCCGATATCCCCAAAGGCAAAGGGAGGATGGGCGGTGTCGATGCAATCGGCAACACCCCCGGAAAAAGATAGAATTGCTTTTTCCGGTGGTGTCCATACATTTGATGCTTCTTTTGTCATAAGTTTCCCCAAAAGTTCCGTTGCCGGGCGCAAGCCTGCCGCCATTTCCAATCCTTGGGTCAGGATTTCCGCGATAGATTCCAATTGTTCCAAAGAAGGGGTATCTCCAACTTTTAAGGTGGTCAAATTGGTCAAAACCGGGGAAAGATAGGTGATAACGCCATTATTTAGATTCAAAAGCCTGCCGCCCACATTCAGACAACCGGTACGGATGATGTTGCCCTTTTCTATCAGCGCCAGATTGCTGGTGCCGCCGCCAATGTCTATATGCAAAACCAGTTGGTTTCTTTCCAAAGAGACGGTATCTGCCCCCGCGCCCTTTGCTGCCAGAACGCTTTCCAAGTCCGGCCCTGCTGTGGCGACCACAAAATCTCCCGCCAGGTCAGACAGCGCTTTCAGCACTTCCCGGGCATTCTCTTTCCGGGAGGTCTCTCCGGTGATGATAATCGCGCCGGTATCCACTTGTTCCCGGCAAATACCGGCTAAACGGTAGTCTTCCTCCACCAGTGCCCGTAAAGCGGCAGCATTTACACGGTCTTTATCCACCAAGGGGGTAAAATGCACTTTTCCCCGGTAGCGGATCGTTTTTTTGGTAATGGCCATTTTCGGCACGGAAAATGACCCGGCGCGGTTTTCCACAGTCAGTTCTGATACGATCATTTGGGATGTGGTAGTCCCCACATCCAACCCAACGGAAAGAAGTCTCTCACCCACGGCCGGTCACTCCATCCAGAATACGGTGTACCATATAGCCTTCCACGCCCAGGGGGTTTGTCTTGCAACAGGGATCTGCCAAAGTGGCCTCCACGATCTGCTGACTCTGTGCCCGGACTTCCCGGGGAGAGATGCCTGCCTGTAGCAAGGTTTCGGGCAGTTGCAACTGTTTACGAAGCCGGGTCAAACCGGCAATCAGATTGCGCACGGCTACTGCATCCGCCGCGCCGCCAAAATCTGCTGCCCGGGCAAGGCGGGCATATTTATCCCCGGCGATCAGCGCATTACACTGGATCACTTTGGGCAGCAAAATGGCATTCAGCCGTCCATGAGGCAGGTGAAAAGCGCCGCCCAAACTGTGCGCCATAGCATGGCAAAGACCCAACCCCGCCTGGTTGAAAGCCATACCTGCCATGGTAGCCGCTATATGCACTTTGCCACGGACAGCCTTATTACCGGCAAAAGAAGCGGGCAATAAGGCAAAGGCGCAGCAGAAAGCATCTTTTGCCAAGGCGTCGGTGACAGCGCCGGCATTTTTGGCAACGTATGCCTCCAGCGCGTGGCTTAAAATATCAAAGCCGGTGTCCGCAATGAGACTTGGTGGCAGTTCCCAGAGCAGGCTGTTATCCAATATGGCAACTTCCGGCTGGAGCATCGTGTCGATCAAAGGATGTTTTACACCGTTATGGGTCAAAATGGAAAAATCCGTCACCTCAGACCCGGAGCCGGAGGTGGTGGGAATGGCAATGAGCCGTATAGGGAATCCGGCAAAATACACCATAGCCTTGGCGCAATCCATAGCGCTTCCGCCGCCCAATGCAACCAAAGTATCCGGCTGGAATTCCTGCACAGCCTTTGTGCCCTCTGCCGCCAATTCTACGGAGGGATCAGGAGAAATTTTGGAGAAAATTTCTGTTTTCTCCGCTTTGGCTGCGGCCACGATTTGTTGGGCAACGCCGTTTTTTACAAAATAGGGGTCGGCAACAAAAAACAGCCGCCGGATGTTCAATTCTCCCAGCGCCCGCAAAGCGCCGTCACCGGAAATGATTCGTGTCTTACAAGAAAATTGTTCCAAAAAGCCACCTCGTTTCTGCCGGTATTATTTCCCGGAGGGGAGAAAAATATGTCACCTGGGGAAAAAATTAAAAAAACATTATGCAAATTGGAACAAATGTGCTATTATAGGCTGAGAGGCTATCTTGGTTTAAGTCCTCTCAGCCTAGAGAGAGGTGATTTTCATGGAACAAGAGAATATGGAAAACATCCCCGAAGCAGAGGAAAAGTATGTACCGCGGCCCTGGTGGCAGATTTGGGGCGCCCGGATCGGTCTTGCGGTTTTTATTGTTTTTTTGATTATGTATTACCTGCTGATATTCAGAGGTGGCTGATATGCGGATTTTAGGAATCGACCCCGGATATGGCATCACCGGATTTGGTCTCATCGAATCGGAGCGGGGCAACAGCGCCCTTTTGAAATGCGGCGCTATTACTACCCCTGCCCATACGGATTTCTCCGCCCGGTTGGAAATGATCTATGAGGATATGCGAAAACTTTTGGAGGTGTCCAAGCCCGATGCGGTGGCCATCGAAGAGTTGTTTTTCGGTCAGAATGTGACCACCGGTATTGGCGTTGCCCAAAGCCGCGGCGTGATTTTGCTTGCCATTCGGCAGGCAGGCGTGCCGGTGTATGCTTATAAGCCGATGCAGGTCAAGCAGGCGGTGGTAGGTTACGGCAACGCCACCAAACACCAGGTGCAGGATATGACCAAGCGACTTTTGCATCTGGATAAATTGCCCAAACCTGACGATGCGGCAGACGCCATTGCCATTGCGCTCTGCCACGCCCGGTCAGCGACATCCTTGCTGTCCCAACTTCAAAATAAGTAGGAGGAATCCTTTATGCTATATTATGTCTCCGGGCAGGTAACGGTTTTAGAGCCGGGACTTGCCGTGATCGACTGTGGCGGCGTAGGCTACGGCTGCCGGGTCACGGCATATACTGCCGCCCAACTGAAAGTAAATCAGCCGGCAAAACTG
>JAZQBF010000157.1:0-7599 GCA_045545615.1 Faecousia sp. | reverse complement strand
GCCGATGATTTCTACGGCGCGTTGCGCCGGGCGCTGGATCTGTATTACCACAAGCCGGAAGCATTCCGCGCTCTGCAGAAAAAGGGTATGGAGCAGGACTTCAGTTGGGATGTACCTGCCGCCAAATATATGGAGCAATTTATAAGAGTGCATGAGAACTGACGACCGTCAGCCGGTATGCACCGGCGGGCATATTCGTTACCAACATAAGCAGGTATCGTAGTTCCGCTATAGTGCTCGGTAACGCACGCAGGACAGATACCGGGAACTATATCGGAACTGATAACTACCGCCCACCTTCGTGCGAAACTGCCCGGGCGTGCATACGCCCTTCCGTTATAATGCTCGGAAACGCAAACTGGCTGTGACAATCTCCTGTAAATTTAACTAACACCACAAGCGGAAAACTGCTTGTGGTGTTTTGCATTAAAATAGCGGTATTATAAACTTGTGAGGTTAACATAACATCACAAGCAATAAATACGCGAGCGCCCAAGGTGTTTTGATGGTTATCAACCTTCCTCCCTCTTTCCGCGTGCAGGAGAACCTCAAACCCGCAACCGATAGGAAGATGGCTTGGGATTCTCCCAAAATAAAAACATAAAATATGCGTCTTAAACTTGCGAGGTTTACATAACATAAGATGCGGTAAATACTTACTCGCCAAGGCGTTTGGCTGGTTGCGTTTTCATTTTAATATATGCGTCTTAAATTTGCGAGGTTTACATAACGCGGAAAGCGGGGTTGCTGGTTTGGGGTTATCGCCCTTGGGGCAATACAAAAGAAGAAAAACCGTCACAGGGTGTCCCTGCGACGGTTCTTGTTTTGAAATTAAATCTTTTCAACGAAGGACAGCATATCGCTTTTGGCGATCACGCCGGTGTGCCTTTCGGCGCGTTTGTCCAAATCCCTCAGGTTCTCCGGAATGGCTACGCCGGTCTTTTTCTGCAGGATCTCCATCTGGCGGAATTCGTCCGGCTCGCTGCAGTCGCCAAGGGCAGTCAAAACCGCTGCCGGGAACTTGTAGGGGGAGGCGGTGGACAGCACTACCATAGGAGCGGTGTCGCCGGTCTGGTTTACATAATCTTCTGCAACTGCCCAGCCGCAGGCGGTGTGGGGGTCACACAGATACTGTCGCTCCTGCCAAACTTTGCCAATGATCGCCATTGCTCTTTCGTCGTCACAGCAACCGGCGTAGAATTCTTCGGCAATGGCGGTTTTCATTGCCGCGGGAACGGTATAGACGCCTTCTTGATTCAACTGTTTCATCAAATCTGCGACCAAATCTGCGTCCTGGCTCATAAAGTACAAAAGCCGCTCTAAGTTGGAGGAGATGAGAATGTCCATAGAGGGGGAGATGGTCTTGAGGAAGGGTCTGCGCCGGTCGTAAACACCGGTGTTGATAAAGTCAGTAAGTACATTGTTGGCGTTGGAAGCGCAGATCAGTTTGCCAACAGGCAGACCCATCTTCTTGGCGATGTAACCAGCCAGAATGTCGCCAAAGTTTCCGGTGGGCACAGAGAAATTCACTTTGTCGCCCATGGCGATCTGCTTTCTTTCCAGCAGATCTTTATAGGCTTTGAAATAGTAAGTGATCTGGGGGGCAAGGCGACCGATGTTAATGGAGTTGGCGCTGGAAAGGCGCTTGCCGCAGGGCAATACGCCGTTTTCTGCCTGGGCGAAAATGTTTTTCACACCGGTTTGGGCGTCGTCAAAGTTGCCTTCGATGGCGCACACAGCGACGTTGTTGCCCCCTTGGGTGACCATTTGCACCCGCTGGACTTTGGACACGCCACCGTTGGGGTAGAATACGCAAATTTTAATGCCCTCCACATCCCGGAAACCTTCCAAAGCGGCTTTGCCGGTGTCGCCGGAGGTGGCGGTGAGAATGAGAATATCCTCTTTCATCCCCTTTTGGGACTTGGCGGCGGTGAGCAGTTGGGGCAGCATACACAGCGCCACATCCTTAAAGGCACAGGTGGGGCCCCGGAACAGTTCCAGCACAGTAAATGCGCCGGTGTCTGCAGTGGGGGTCAATTCTTCGGTTTGGAATTTGCCGGTGTAAGCGCGCTTTACCAGCAGATCCATATTGTCAATATCTGGCAGCAGCGCGGAAATGATCCGGCTTGCCATTGCCATAGTGTCTTCTTTTAAGCAGGCGCTGACATCGATTTGGGGAATCGAGGCAGGTACATACAGACCGCCATCGGGCGCCAGACCGTTTAAAACCGCCTGGGCGCTGTCCACGGTGGGGGTATTGCTGCGGGTGGAATGGTATTGCATAACACGAAACCTCCTGGGAAAACCTAACAAATGTACCAAAAGTCGTTTCCTTTCCGGAAAAAAGTTGTTTTTTTGATACAGTTGCAATTTTAGTAGGTATATGATATACTGTTTTGAGGCAAAAAGCAAGTGTTTTCCAAGGAGAGCGCTTGATTCTGATAGAAAGCGAGCAATGGAGGAAGTATGATGAGAATTGGTCTGCTTGGTTTTGGTGTGGTAGGCAGAGGCGTGTATGATCTGACCGCCGGCCGGGACGATATTCGCGTGGCAAAAGTGGTGTGTTTGGAAGATATTTCTCTGCCCGATGCAGAGGTCACCAAGGATTTCCAAAGCGTGCTGAATGACCCCACCATCGATACCGTCGTGGAAGCCATGGGCGGTTTGCACCCGGCTTATGAGTTTGTTCGGGCAGCGATGGAAGCGGGCAAGAATATCGTCACATCCAACAAGGCGCTGGTCGCCAATTTCTACGACGAATTGATGCCCCTGGCACAGAGCAAGGGACTTCTGTTCCGCTGCACCGCCGCAGTGGGTGGCGGTATCGGCTGGCTCAGCGAACTGGAGCGTGCGCGCCGCATCCAGAAACTGCAGCAGGTTGGCGGCATTATGAACGGCACTTGCAACTATATTCTCGATTCCATGACCCGGCTGGGTCTTGGTTATGACGATGCCCTTTCCCAGGCACAGGGTTTGGGTTATGCCGAGGCAAATCCCACCACCGATGTGGAAGGCATCGACACCTGGCACAAACTGCTCCTTTCTTCCAACATCGCCTTTGGTATCAGCGTTGACGCCGATACCGTGCCCGTGTGTGGCATCAGCGCCATCCGCGCCGCCGATGTAGAGAATTTCCGCAACCACGGCTTGGTGTGCAAACTGGTTTCCACCGGCAAGATGGAAGAAGGCAAACTCAATGCCTATGTGCAGCCGACCCTGTTCCCCCAGGGCGCGCCGGAGGCAGCCGTACCCTCTAACTACAACCTGATCACCTTGATCGGCAGCGCATCCGGTCGGATGAGTTTCTACGGTCAGGGCGCAGGTCGCTATCCTACTGCATACAATGTGATGCAGGACTGCGCGGATATTTTGGCAGGCAAAGGCTTCTACAGCCCCTACGGTGAAAAGACCGCCGCTGTCAATACCGACAAACTATGCTACTATGTCAGCGGCGCTTGGGATGCCTGGCTGGAAGAAAATTGCGCAGAGCATTGGGGCGATGCCATCGTCACCGGTCCTGTGTCTGTGGCAGATATCCACGCATGGCGTAAAAACCACACCGGCGCATTTATCGCAGCGCTGCCCACGGAATAAACACCTTTAAAGGAAGGGAAATCCTATGCTGAAAGTAACAAAATTCGGCGGTTCTTCTATGGCGGACGCCAAGCAGTACCGCAAAGTCAAAGATATCGTACTGGCAGACCCGGAGCGGAAAGTGGTCATCGTTTCTGCTGCCGGCAAGCGGGATTCTTCTGACCATAAACTGACCGACCTTCTGTATCTGTGTCACGCCCACACCAAATACGGCGTCGCCTGCGACCCCGTGTTTGATATGATCACCTCCCGTTACATAGAGATCCGGGATGAACTGGGTTTGAATGTGGACTTGGAGAGCGATTTTGCCGCCCTTAAGAAACGGCTGGATGCCAAGGATGTGTCCGAAGACGAACTGGCAAGCCGCGGCGAGTATTACTCTGCCAAACTGATGGCTGCATTTTTGGGTTTTGAATTTGTAGACGCCGCCGATTGGATCCGGTTCAATATGGACGGCACGGTGGATAAGGAATATTCCTATGCCGCGCTGAAAAAACTGGGTCAGGGCAAGGGAATCGTGATCCCCGGTTTCTATGGCGCAATGCCCGACGGTCGTATCCGCACGTTCTCCCGTGGCGGCAGCGACATTACCGGCGCGCTGGCAGCCGCTGCGCTGGATGCCAGCGTTTATGAAAACTGGACAGATGTGTCCGGTATTCTGATGGCTGACCCCCGGATCGTGGAAAATCCCCAGCCGATCCCCGAAGTCACTTATGACGAACTGCGGGAACTGAGTTATGCCGGCGCCCAGGTGCTCCACGAAGGCACCATCCACCCGGTGCGGGAAAAGGGCATTCCGGTCAACATCCGAAACACCAATGCTCCTGAGGACAGAGGCACCTTCATCCAGGAGGACTTTGACACCGAGACCGATCCGGACCGGATCATCACCGGCATCACCGGTAAAAAGGATTTCTCTATTATCACCATGTTCAAGCGTGGTATGACCAGCCAGGTGGGCGTTCTGCGGAAAGTGCTCTCTGTGTTGGAGCGGTATAATGTGTCTGTTGACTTTGTGCCCAACGGCATCGACAATGTCTCTTTGGTGGTGCGCACCGATGCCATCGCCAAACATCTGTACGCCATTATGGCGCAGATCCAGCAGGAGGCACAGCCGGACCGGCTGGAGGTGTTGGATAACATCTCTGTGATCGCCGCTGTGGGTCACCGTATGGCGTTCCGCCCCGGTGTTTCCGGTAAGATCTTTGCGGCGCTGGGTCAGGCGGGCATCAACATCCGTATGATCAACCAGGGTCCGGATGAACTGAACATTATCTTCGGCGTGGACAATAAGGACTTTGCCGAAGCCATCCGCGTGCTGTACAACAGTTTTGTGAAATAATCGGAGGCAAGTTATGAAAAAACTCTATACCGTTGCGATCCTGGGCGCTACCGGCGCTGTGGGTCAGGAAATGATCAAAATTCTGCAGGAGCGGGATTTCCCCGTGGGCAAATTGGTGCCCCTGGCAAGCGCCAGAAGCGCAGGCAAAACCTTGAAATTCAAGGGTGAAGATGTGACCATCGGTCTGGCTTGCGATGAGGCATTCGAAGGCGTGGACATCGTGCTGGGTGCGGCAGAGAACGACATTGCAGAAAAGTTCGCCCCCGCGATCGTGAAAGCCGGCGCTGTGTTTGTGGATAACTCCTCTGCGTTCCGTATGGACCCCAATGTGCCGCTGGTGGTACCGGAGGTCAATCCCCAGGATGTGGCTTGGCACAAGGGCATTATCGCCAACCCCAACTGCTCTACCATTATTACTGTAACCGCTGTCAATGCGCTGAATAAGATCTCTCCCATCCGCTCTATGACTGCCTCTACCTATCAGGCAGTTTCCGGCGCAGGCGCAGGCGGCCCGATCGAATTGATGGGTGAGGTGGAAGCACTGACCAAGGGCGAAAACTACGAGCCTAAGGTCTTCCCTTATCAGATCGCCTTTAACCTGATCCCCCAGATCGGCGGCGAAAAGGAAAGCGGCTACACCAGCGAGGAAATGAAACTGCATTATGAAGGCAGAAAGATCATGCATCTGCCGGAACTGAATGTCACCTGCACTTGTGTTCGTGTGCCGGTGGTTCGCAGCCACTCTATTTCCGTCAGTTGCCACTTTGATGTGCCCGTTACTGTGGAGCAGGCGCGGGAAGTGATCGGTGCTGCCCCCGGTTGTAAACTGGTGGACGATCTTGCCAATAAGCGCTATCCGATGCCTTTGGAGACCACCGATCAGGACATCGTGTTCGTAGGCAGAATCCGCCCCGATCTGACTGACCCCTGTGGCATCAGCCTTTGGTGCTGCGGCGACCAGGTCCGCAAGGGCGCGGCTACCAACGCAATTCAAATTGCCGAACTGCTGGTAAAATAAGACAATGATAAAACCCGGACAGACGAAAACCGTCTGCCCGGGTTGTTTCATTTCAGCAAATTCCAATTTATCGAACAGTTGGTTAGACGCACGATCCAGAGGCCCCCTTGTGTAAAGGGGGCTCCGCGAAGCGGTGGGGGATTGTGTTACGGATTTGCTGGAAGTGCTTGTGGGCGTCGTAGATTTTTTGCGCAATCCCTCCGAGCGAAATCAAAGATTTCGCCCACCTCCCTTTACACAAGGGAGGCTTTGCCAGGGCGGTGCGTAATTTGAAACAACTCGACAAACGGTCATTTGGAGATTCGTCCCCTTTCTCCATAAAAATAAGGAAGGCGCTTGCCCAATGTCATTAAGTTCGTGTCATTGCGAACCAGTGACCGTGTCACTGGTGTGGCAATCTCTTGGACCAACTACGGCTTTTGAGATTCCCACGCCAGTGCTCGCCACTCTTCAGAATGACAATTCTTTCTTAACTTAATGACATTGGCGTTTGCCTTCCTTATTTTTGCGTTTGTCTGTATTCTTTTGGGGTCATATCCGTATACTTGCGGAACTGGCGCAAAAATGTATTGGGACTGGGGATACCCACCATGGCGCCCACATCGCCGATCTTCACTTCCGGGTCTTTCAAAAGTTCCTTTGCCTTTTCAATGCGATAACCCTGAATGGCGTCGGATAGGTTGCTGCCGGTCTTGCTTTTATAATAAGAACTTAAATAACTCCGGGAGACCCACAGGGCTGATGCCATCTCCTCCACAGAAAATTCCTTGTGATAGTTTTCCTGCAGGTACTGGCGCACTCTGCCCAACAGTTGTTCCTGGTCTTCCGCCGGGGCGGTGGCTGGCTGCTCCATAGAGCGGATATAGCCGACAACCGTTTCAATATAATCTTCCAATGTCTGGCAGGATGTTGCCAGGGCATTATACACCACGCTGGCTGCGGCAGTTTTATGGTTGCCTGCCGCTGCAGAGGCTGCATAAGCCGCGGTATTGACCACCGCCACGGAGAGGATCTCCATCTGGGCATGGCTGATGCCCACATCCACATTTTGCCGCAGCAGCCGTTCTGCCAGCGCCGCCGCCTGGGGGATCTTCTGGTTTCGCACCAGGTCGTCCAGCCGCTGCTCATCGGTTTTGGGATACAGATACGCCGTTTTGTCCTTGCTGCCTGCCATAAGCAACTGAGAGCCACGCCCAACTTTGGCAAGTTTTACCCCGGCGCGGACATCGTCATAGACCTGCGCCAACTGGACACCGGGGGACAGCCGCTTGCTGCACACCACCGTAAAGGCGGCAAATTCCTTTTCCTGCTCCAGCCGGGTCATAAACTTTGCCAGCGCCTCTTTCGGCTTGTCCTGCCCCTCGTGGAGCGCCACCCGGGCAGCAAACCGCCCTTGCTCCGTCTGGAATATCACCACCGTGGCAAAAAGTTTTTCCAGGGTAGAACCCATCATCTCCTGGAGGCAGTTTTCCAGTTCCGCCCGGGAAACGGTAAAGGATTCCAGCGCCTTGTCCATATACGTGATCTGGATATATAAAAGGTATGTCTGCCCTTCGCCGGTTTCCTCCGGGGCGTTTAAGTCCACATACACATTTTTGATCCTTGCGTGGAGGCGGTACTCGGAAAGTTCCGCATTTTTCCGGGC
>JAZQBF010000156.1:0-2467 GCA_045545615.1 Faecousia sp. | reverse complement strand
GTAAGGAACGCAGATGCGTTCCTTGTTTTTTTGTCTATTTTGGTTATTTTTTATCATTTTGTATTTTTTATTTGACATTTTCAACTTTCTGTGATACCATTTCATCGTTCTATTTTTGGGGAATATGCCCCAGTACGGAATCCAGGGATCGGTCTCCCAAACAGTCCTTTTCGGCACAGAGAACTGTCGAAGAAACCGATCCCTACGCAACTACCCGGCAGCGCCGGGAGGCAATTCGTCACGAACACGAATCAATGATTTTCTTCCGCTATAATGCTCGGTAACGCACAATGTAAAAAATCGTGTCATTCTGAGCGGAGCGGCTTTGCCGCGCAGTCCAAGAATCCGTACTCCCAATTGACAATGGACAATTGACAATTATTGTATTTTGCTACGCAAAATAATTTAAATCCGTCCGCTCCGCGGACACCACAACTGTCAACTGTCAACTGACAACTGTCAACTGTCAACTGTCAACTATCAACTAACAACTATCAACTCCTTGGAGGTGTTCCCTTGTACGCAACTGAAAATTTATTCGACTTATCCCAAACCATCGCCGGCGACTATTTAGCCGGCTTCCAGTATCCCCACGAAGCCTTAGCCGGCATTGGGGAACTGATCTTATCCCGCATTCCCACTTTGGGCGAAGACTACCTTGCCCCCGCTGAGGATGTCCGCATCCACAAATCGGCGACCGTCGCCCCAACCGCATCCATCACCGGCCCTTGCATTATTGGCAAGGACACAGAACTGCGCCCCGGGGCATTTATCCGTGGCAACGCCCTCATCGGCGAGAATTGCGTAGTTGGCAACTCCACAGAAGTGAAAAACGCCATCTTGTTCAATGGCGTCCAAGTGCCCCACTTTAACTATATCGGCGACAGCATCTTAGGCTATAAAGCCCACTTTGGCGCAGGCAGTATTACTTCCAATGTCCGGTCTGATAAACAACCTGTCACCATCCACACCCCGGAAAAGATCCACACCGGCAGAAAAAAGGTGGGGGCAATGGTGGGCGACTTTGCAGAGATCGGCTGTAACGCCGTTTTAAATCCGGGCACCGTTGTGGGCAGAAATGCCATGGTCTACCCCACCGCCTGTGTCCGTGGCGTAATTCCTGCAAACTATATCTGGCGCCTCAATAATACGATAACGCCACGCAAAGACAAGGAATAAGTTTCCCCACCCCACCACACACGCACAAATTGACAATTGACAATGGACAATTGACAATTGACAATTATTGTAATAAGCCTTCTCCTGGAGGAGAAGGTGGCACGGCGACAGCCGTGACGGATGAGGTGTCTTTATTTCAATCCGTCCGCTTTGCGGACACCACAATTGTCAACTATCAACTGTCAACTGACAACTGTCAACTGTCAACTGTCAACTATCAACTATCAACTACCAGTTTTCCGCTATTTCAACGTAAAAAGTGAGGTTATCATATGTCTAAATACTTTGGTACCGACGGTTTCCGTGGCGAAGCCAATAAAGTTCTCACCGCCGACCACGCCTTCCGCATCGGTAGATTCTTAGGCCACTACTACGCCGCACCCACGCCTCCCTCTGTCGAGGGAGGTGGATTCGCCGCAGGCGAAGACGGGGGGAGAGATTCTCTCCCCCAGTCACGCTGTCGCGTGCCAGCCCCCTCGTCAGAGGGGGTCTGCCGGCAACGGCCAAAAATTCTCATCGGCAAAGACACAAGAAGATCCAGTTATATGCTGGAATACGCCTTAGCCGCAGGCATTACTGCCAGCGGTGGCGATGCGTACCTTTTGCATGTGACCACTACTCCGTCTGTCGCCTACATCACCCGCACCGAGGACTTTGACTGCGGCGTGATGATCTCCGCCAGCCACAATCCTTTCTACGATAACGGCATTAAATTACTCAACGGCAACGGCGAGAAAATGGAAGACAGCGTCATTGACGCCGTAGAAGCGTACCTGGATTCCGACCCGGACTCCATTCCCTTTGCCACCGGAGAAAACATCGGCAGAACGGTGGACTACGTATCCGGCCGCAACCGATACATCGGCTACCTCATCAGCCTTGCCCGGTTTAGTTTCAAAAAATACCGCATCGGCCTGGATTGCGCCAACGGCGCAGCATTTTCCATTGCCCCGGCGGTGTTCAACGCCTTAGGCGCCAAGACCTACTGCATAAACTGCGACCCGGACGGCACCAACATCAATCGTGACGCCGGCTCAACCCATATCGAAGCGTTGCAGGCGTTGGTAAAAGAGAAAAATTTAGACATTGGCTTTGCCTTTGACGGAGATACCGACCGATGCCTCTGTGTGGACAAAAACGGCGATGTGATCACCGGCGACCATATTTTGTACCTACTTGCCAACGCCCTGAAAAAGGAAAACCGCTTGGACGGCAACACCGTGGTCACCACCGTTATGTCCAACTTAGGCCTTTATAAAGCCTTGGAAAAGGCGGGCATTGACTACAC
>JAZQBF010000155.1:0-9125 GCA_045545615.1 Faecousia sp. | reverse complement strand
GATCTGATAGCGAAGTGTTTCCATACGACGAAGTTTTTCCCCTTCATCCATGGACATTTTTTGAATCTCATTGCGGATCTTTAACACAACCGCATAATTTTGGCTATAGGTTTCAATGAGTTCGCCATTGTCCGCAAAAGCATCCAAATACGCAAGATGATTATTTTCGTCAAACAGTGTTGCAGAATCGTGCTGACCGTGAATGTTGATCAATTGGACGCCCAGTTTGTGAAGAATAGACACCGTAACCAATGTGCCGTTTACCCGGCAGATGTTTTTGCCATCCAGAAAAATTTCCCGCTGAATGATGGTTTCCGGATCGTAATCCACGCCGTTTTCTTGAAACCAATCAAGTTCCGGAACATCTGTAAACACAGCCCGTACAGAAGCCTTATCTGCTCCGGTACGGATCATATCCCGATATGCCCGTTCACCCAAGACTGCGCTGATGGCATCGATCACAATGGATTTACCTGCGCCGGTCTCACCGGTCAAGACATTAAATCCTTTGTCAAAAGAAATATCCGCGCATTCGATCACGGCAATATTTTCAATATGTAGAAGACTAAGCATAGTCTTCCCTCCTATATCAATTGATCAGATTCTTGATTTCGCTGCTAAATGCAACCGCCGCATTATGATCGCGCATAACAACCATTACCGTATCATCACCCGCAAGGGTACCAACCACCATATTCATATTCATAGAATCGATGGCAGAACCTGCTGCAGAGGCAAGACCGGGCAACGTGCGAATGACGATAATGTTCTGCGCGTAATCAAAACTTACAACACATTCTTTGAATATTGTATTCATTCTTGTGGAGAAAGAACCGGTCAATTCTGTGGCAGAAGTCGTGTAACGATATGTGCCAAGGCTGGTTAATTCCTTAACGATCCGCAATTCCTTAATATCCCGGGAGATAGTCGCCTGGGTGCCACGGAAACCCTCTTTTTGCAGCGCTGCCAGCAACTGCTCCTGGGTCTCAATATTATCATTTGCAATGATTTCCAATATCTTTTCTTGTCTTTGACTCTTCATAAACAGTACCTCATCCGTTCTTAAATTTCATATTTACAACATCGTAGAAACTCCGTTCTTTTAAACGGACAAGTTTAGTAACAAGGTTCGATTTTTTAATGGATGCCACATCACCCATATTCATCTTCAATGCTTTACCGCCATCAACGGACAAGAAAGCATTGCGGCGAGGGTTCTTTGCCAATTCCACCTGAATCTGGCGGTTGTCAGAAGCAACCATACACCGGCTTGCAACATCATGGGCGCAAATGGGTGTAACCAGAATACTATGTGCTTCCGGCTCAACAATAGGACCGCCGGCAGACAGACTATAGGCAGTCGAACCGGTAGGCGTTGCAACAATAACACCGTCACCGCCGCATTCCATAGCCTGGACACCATCACATTTCACAGATAGATGTACAATGCGGGCAACTGCGCCTTTTGTGATCACCACATCATTCAGGCAAATATCGTGGAAAATAATATCTCTGTCCCGGAATACAGATACATCCAGCATCATCCGGTTATCGATGGTGTAATCATCGGTAGCCAAGCGGGTCAATTGAGACAGTTCTGTGCTTTCCAATTCTGCCATAAAGCCCATAGTGCCAATGTTTACGCCAAGTACCGGAACACCGTGACGAGTAGCAGATTTTGCCATGTGCAAAATCGTGCCGTCGCCGCCAAAGCAAACGACCACAGATGCGTCCGGCAGTTCTTTGTCCAAACGGGAAAAACGAATATCTGCCGGAAGATCGTACGTTCTGTCCACATCAAAGGGAAGACATATCTTCACATCAACCCCTGCAGCCGCAAGAATATCCAAAGCGCTGCGGACGGTATTAAAGTTTTTATCCCGATAGGGATTGGGGGTCAGAATGACTTTCTTCATTGTTTTCATCCCTTCAATGTTTCGTGAGCCTGGCTGACGATATCCGCTGTATCCGGTATAATGCCGGTTTTATCAGCAAGAGTCAGATGCCCCAAAAACTCAATATTACCTTCCGGTCCTTTAACCGGTGAAAATGTAAGTCCCAAAATGCGAAAACCCAGTTCATTTGCCAGAGATACAAACCCGTCCAGAACTTCTTTATGGGTATCCGGGTCGCGAACTACGCCCTTCTTCCCCACTTTTTCTCTTCCTGCCTCAAATTGGGGTTTGATCAAGCAAACGACCTGCCCTTCCGGTTTCAAAAATGTTTTGATCACCGGCAAAACGATCCTCAGCGAGATAAAACTCACATCGATCACAGACAGATCCAACGGCTCTCCCAACTGTTCCGGCGTTACATAGCGGACATTGGTTCGCTCCATCACCACCACACGGGGGTCAGAACGGATCTTCCAATCCAACTGGCCGTAGCCCACATCAATGGCAAAAACTTTTTTTGCGCCTTGCTGCAGCAGGCAGTCGGTAAAGCCACCGGTGGAAGCGCCGGAATCACTGCAAACATAGTCTATGGGTTGAATTCCAAAATCCCGTAGCGCCTTTTCCAGTTTCAAACCACCCCGGCTGACATAGGGGCAGGATGCGCCCCGCACTTCAACAGACACCGTCTCTTCATAAGATACGCCGGGTTTATCAGCCTTTTGATCGTTTACATACACCTGCCCGCTCATAATAATTGCCTGGGCTTTGGTGCGGCTGTCTGCATATCCCTGCTCTACAAGAAGGACATCCAGTCTTTTTTTAATTTTCAACTTTCAGGACCTCCTGCACATACTCAGCAATGGAATTTGCGTCCAACCCATAGTGGTTATAAAGTGAATCCATAGAGCCGTGGCAAACATAACGGTCGCCAAGATTCTTCTCGAATACACGGCAATTGGGGTTGTTACGCATCAGTTCTGCAGACAATACAGAACCGATACCGCAACCTTCCAATGTTTCTTCCAATACAAAAACATCTGTATTTTCGCCCATATATGCGTTTATTTGCGACAACGGCAACGGCGCAACTGTCAGCAAACGCAAAACTGTTGCATTTACGCCCTTTTCTTCCAAAATTGCCGCTGCGGATAATGCTTGATTTATCAGTTTGCCATAGGTGATCAGCAATACATTGTCACCGCGTTTATGGCAGGCCAATGCGCTATTTGAGGAAACAGACCCTGTTGAAATAAATGCAGAATCTGTATAATGTCCATTGCCGCCACGGGGGTAGCGGATCGCCACCGGACCTTGGTGAATATTCACAGACCAGGCGAGCATATCATCCAGTTCCTGCAAACTTGCAGGGCATAAAACCGTTAAACCGGGAGCATGGCGCAAAAAACCAACATCGAATAAGCCGTGGTGGGTTTCTCCGTCTTCACCTACAAGACCAGCTCTGTCCACAGCAAACACAACATGCAATCCCAGCATTGCAGCATCCTGGAGGATCATATCGTAGGCTCTCTGCAAAAATGTGGAGTAAATGGCTACAACGGGAGTAAAGCCTTGCTTTGCAAGACCGCACGCCATAGAAACTGCGTGTTCTTCCGCAATACCTACATCAAAAGTGCGCTTTGGGTATTTCTGTTTAAAGGCAAGCAAACCGGTACCGCCGGGCATAGCGGCGGTAATAGCGCATAAAGACGGATTGTTCTCCGCCAACCGAACCATAGCCTTTCCGAATACCTCAGAAAAGGATTCTCCGCTTTTTGCTGCGACCTCACCGGACAGCGGGTCAAACTTCCCAATACCGTGGAATTTTGCAGGATTTGCTTCCGCCGGCGCATATCCTCTGCCCTTCTGGGTCAGAACATGGACCAAAACCGGTCGTTTCATATCGTCCGCAGCCCGGAGCAAAGAGATCAGACGCTCAGTGTCATGACCGTCAACAGGCCCCAGATATGTCAGACCCATACTCTCAAAAATGGTAGAGGGAATCAGCATGCGGCGGATTCGATCCTTGATATTCCGTGTCAAGCGGAAAACAAGATGACCACCGGGTATTTTAGAAAGAAAATGATTGTACTTTTTCTTCATACCAAGGTACTTTTCCTTGGTGCGCAACCGGGAAAGATGCAGCGCAACACCGCCCACATTCCGGTCGATGGACATGGCATTGTCATTGAGCACCACCACCATAGGTTCACCGCTGACAGCCGCATCATTTAAGCCTTCATAAACCATACCACCGGTAGCAGCGCCGTCGCCTAACAGCGCAACGACCCGATAGTTACCCTTGGACAGTGTTCTGGCTCTTGCCATACCAAGGGCAATGGAAACAGAACTGGAGGCATGTCCGGCGACAAATGCATCCGCATCGCTCTCACCGGGCTTGGGGAATCCGGCCATTCCGCCAAACTGCCGCAAAGAAGCAAAATCCGCCTGGCGACCGGTCAGCAGTTTATGGATATAAGACTGATGACCTACATCAAAAACCAAGCGGTCCTTTGCCGTATCAAATACTGTTTCTAAAGCGACCGTCAGTTCCACAACGCCTAAATTGGAAGCCAGATGACCCCCGGTCTTGCTTACGCTGGACACAAGAAATTCCCGAATCTCAGCGCATAACTGCTGCCGCTGCGTATCATTTAATTCTACCAGGTCTTGGTGGCTATGGATATTATTCAGTATATTCACAAGCCTCACAACCTAACATTTATTTCTTTTTTTGAAACACCTGACCAATATGGCCGAAAAAGTGTATGATTCTTCCCACAAAGGAAACGATGGACGTACTGGACTGTATGGCAAATGTTTTTCCAACAGCCTTACCGCCAACCGTTACGCCTGCAACCAGCGCAGACATTAATAAAGTTATCATTCTGGGCCAGGTAAACGCAAAATTACTAAGCACCTGCGCCGCAATGGTAGCCGATGCAGAACCGGACACAACGCCGCATATATCGCCGATCACATCGTTACAGATGGAACTGACCCGCTCTGCATTCCGAAGAAGTTTAATCGCCTCTTGACCGCCGGGCACTTTCCTGGCAGCCATAGAGTGAAAAGGTTTTTCATCAGCCGATGTAACAGCAACACCGACAACATCAAACAAGATGCCAATAAACACAATGGCAAGCAAGATCAAAAAAGCAACGACAATGCCGCTGCTCGCCATAATTTCATCCGAAACAAAAGAGATCGTTCCGGAAATTAAAATTGTGATCAAAAAAATACTCACGACCCATCGGATCGCCTTTCTGCGCTCTTTTTTACACGACGCAGGATCGGATTTGGACACAGGTACATACCCCTTTATATGTTAATAAAAGCGACGGCAGCAGACAGGATAAATCTTACGGCTTAGGTCGGGTTGGTTTTCCCCAGGCAGAACCTGCCGTTGCCGCACAGGCCGTTTCCGTTTGATCCGCCAGTTCAATCGTTGCCAAAATGAATACCCGATTGCCACTGAGTCCGTACTGTAATCCCCTGTCTGCCCGATTAAGACAGCCTAGGTGTTTTCCACCGCAAAACGTTCCGGTTCTTAGCCTCTTTTGCAAGGATGATTTCCAGAGGCAATATCGGCAACCGTTCTGGCCACAAACGATCAGCCGCATGCTCCTCTTTCCCAACATACTCACTCAAGGCAGGCTACGCTGCACGCAGCACGCGATTCTGCGCACCGCCTTGCAGGTTCACTCCCAGTTCGTATGCGAAGCGGCTTCCCACGTAGGAGTTCTCAACTTCGTCACACAATACCGGGTCTCCGCGGAAGCCGGGTCGTATGCTCCATGCCATTGGAGCGCGCCCGGAATCCTTAACCCCCAGCACCCACCCTAAACTGGGCGTAAAAAGCAGGCACCAGAGCCTTCACCGATGTGCCCTTCATAGGATTTTTAGGCCCTACCTGGGAACCGGTCGTTCTGACTAGGATACTGCACCGTCAAAATGTATATTATCACAAAATAATTGAATATACAAGTATAAATTCATTATATTGTATATTTTTCCATTAAGTTTGATTCACAAACCAATCATCCACAATATCGCTGTGGGTGATGACGATTTCGATATTTTTCAGTTCTTCTTTTGTGAAGAAACGCAATTCTTTGGATTCCGGGCTGATTGTCAATTTCGGCTGCTCTGGCAGTTGCAGTCCGAACACCACGACCACCATACGCCATATACTGCCGTCCCGGTATGCCGCAACCCGACCCGGTTCGCCATAAACAGCGAGTTTTTTCATTCTATCCGCTGATATACGGATACCCAATTCCTCATATATTTCCCGGGTAATAGCCTGTAAAGGCGTTTCCTGTTTCTTCACACCGCCGCCTACAAGACCCCATATATCGCAGTCCCGCCTTTTTTCCAGCAGGATCTTGCCGTCCCAGGTAATGATCGCATTGGCGCCCAGACGGGCTCTTTGGGTGGTTTTGGGGGTGTTTTCAGGGTCGCCCCGGTAAAATGTAACAATCGCCATAGACTTGCTCCTTCGCAAAATATACAACCATTATACTGCATATTCTTAATTTTTTCCACTGTCGAATTCCGGCGGAATTGGTTTTGTAACACCGGTGCGGCGCGCCTTGTCCAAACCGCCGGTCATATGTCCTTCCGGATCTTTGGTGAATTTGGCGCGGCGGATAATGGATTCTCCGTATTTATCCCGCAAACCGTCAATCATCTCATCTATCCGGAGTTTTTTCTCATACTGCATAGGTGATATTTGGGAAAACAGATCGTATTGCTGATAGGGTTCTTTGGATAGCCTTGTAACCTGCACACCCAGTTGCCGCAACGGTGTGACACCGTCCCATGCCTCATCAAATATCCGGCAGGCTTCCCGGAATAATTCTCCGGTAATGTTGGTAGCGCCGGGGATCACTGACTGATGAGAAAAATGGTGAAATCCGTCTGTGCGCAAATGGACGGATACGCAACTGCCGCAAACACCGTCTTTCCGCATACGCATGGCTACCGTCTCGCAAAGGCTCAAAAGCACCTGATGCCCCGCATCCCGGGAAATAACATCCTTGGGTGTTGTCACCGAATTGCCGTATCCCTTATTCTCCCGGGGTTCCGGCGTGACTGCATCCGCATTTCTGCCGTTGGCAAAATGCCACAGCGTTTCTCCCGGTTTTCCCAACCGGCGGAGCAGCACGCGCACATCGGTATGCGCCAAATCACCGATTGTATAAATCCCCATTTTATTCAGTTTTGCCTCTGTTGCAGCGCCTACCAAAAACAGATCCCGCACCGGAAGCGGCCACATTTTTCCAGGCACTTCTTCCGGAAATAATGTGTGCACTTTATTGGGTTTTTCAAAATCTCCAGCCATTTTGGCAAGGAGTTTATTGCTGGAAATGCCCACATTAACCGTAAAACCCAATTCTTCACAGATCCGCTTTCGCATCTGCTCTGCCGCCAGTCGCGGCGCACCGTAAAGCCGCTCTGTTCCGGTCATATCCACCCAGGCTTCATCGATTGAATATTGCTCCACATCCGGGCTGAACTGGCGAAGCACCTCCACAAAATGCCGGGAAGCCTCTACATACAAACTATAATCCGGTGGCACGATCACCAAATCCGGGCATTTTTCCAGCGCTTGAAACAACGGCTCTCCTGTTTGTATGCCATACTTTTTGGCAGGTGTGCTTTTGGCAAGAATAATGCTGTGCCGGGATGCCTTGTCCCCCGCCACAACCGAAGGAATCTCCCGAAGATCTACTTCCTCGCCCAACACCTTCAGCCGGTGTACCGCTGTCCAGGACAAAAAGGCGCTGTTGGCGTCCACATGAAAAATAACTCTGTCTGCCATATCAATACACCCTCCTGAGCAAACACCAATTATGGCTGCGAATGGTATAGCGCAATTCAAACAGCCACTTTCTCTCTGCTACCAATGCACGACACAAAAAGATCTTCGCCTCAATACCGGCATACTGAATGTCTTTACTGCTGATCACTTCATCAATATCCACACGGAGTAATTGATGGTTCTCATCCTCCATACGGAATCGCAGCGGCCGCATTTGCCCGTCGGCGCTGCAAAGGGATATGACATCCACCGGGATGATGTTCTGGCTCATGCGGCTCACCTCTTTTCTCATATATTTGGATTATAGCACATTTGTTCGAATATAGCAAGGGGAATTTCCGGTTGTCACTTGCGCCATTTTTTGGTATAATAAAAAGAAAACACAGGAGATCAAATATGTTGAAATTCCCCTGCCTTGTTTTGGATCACGATGATACCGCTGTACAAAGCGAAGCGACGATCACTTATCCTTGTTTTTGCGAAACACTTGCCCTGATCCGCCCGGAACTGACGATTTCTCAAAAGGAATACGCGCGAGGTTGCAGCGAATTGGGTTTTGTTGAGATGTGTAAGCAGTGGTATGGATTTACGCAAAAAGAACTGGATGATGAATACATATTCTGGAAATTGTACAGCAAAACCCATATACCAGATCCGGTACCCGGTATCCGGGAGATCATACACAAACAAAAGGAACATGGCGGCAAAGTTTTTGTGGTCTCCCATTCGGCTGAGGAAATGATCCTGCGGGATTACAAAGCCCTATTCCATATCACTCCGGATGGCATCTACGGCTGCGATTTACCAATTGCAATGCAAAAACCAAGTCCCCACCCTATTCTTGACATTATAAAAACCTACGGCTATCATCCGGACCAAATTCTTATTGTGGACGATATGAAACCGGGTTTGGAAATGGCGCGTGCCGCCGATGTAAAAATCGCTTTTGCCGGCTGGGAACGAAAAGACTTTCCGTCGATATATGGTGAAATGAAAACACTGTGTGATTTTGCATTTGACTGCACAGCGGAACTTGACCGCTTTCTGTTCTAAAACCTTGACAGATATGGTATAATTTCAAATTGAAACAAGGAGGTGATCCATCTGGAAAAGCAAGGCATTAAAATAATGGCGCGAAATCGCGAGGCATACCACGAATACTTTGTGGAAGAAGAAATGGAAGCCGGCATTGAACTGAAAGGCACAGAAGTCAAGTCCATCCGGCAAGGCACATTAAACCTGAAAGACGCCTGGTGCGGCATTAAGGACGGCGAATTGCTTCTGAACCAGATGCATATCTCCCCCTACGAACAAGGTAACCGCTTTAATCCGGATTCCAAGCGCGTTCGCCGTCTGCTGATGCATCGACGGGAGATTATGCGGCTCTTGGGCAAAGTAAAGCAAGA
>JAZQBF010000154.1:0-4195 GCA_045545615.1 Faecousia sp. | reverse complement strand
AACTTGGTAGGACCTTCTGCCCAGCGGTAGCGCTCCGGCAGATCTCCCCGGAACTTGGCAATGGAAAGGGCAGGTTGGATGCCCAGCACCGAGTGTTTCGGTCCGGTCATGCCCAGATCCGTCACATAGCCTGTGCCCTTGGGCAAAATTTGTGTGTCTGCGGTGGGCACATGGGTATGGGTGCCCCAAAGGGCAGAAATTTTTCCATCCAGCATATAGCCCATTGCCAGTTTTTCTGCAGTGGCTTCTGCGTGGATCTCCACCAAAATGATCTTGGCGGTAATTTCCTTTAAGATCTTTTCCACCTGCAAGAAGGGGTTGTCCGGACCGTAATCCATACCGCATCTGCCGATCAGGTCGATCACCGCCACATCCCCTGCAGCAGTTTCATACACGCCCCAACCGACACCGGGGGTCTGGGGAGCATAGTTAGCCGGGCGCAAAATGCGGCTGTTATCCTCCATATACTCTGCGATCTCCCGCTTGCTGAAGGTGTGGTTACCCATGGTGATCACATCGGCGCCGGCATCGAAAATATCTTCTGCCTGGTTGGGGGTGATGCCCACCACCGCGGCATTTTCGCCATTGACCACCACAAAATCCGCGCCGGTCTTCCGCTTCAGCCAGCGAAGGCTGTAGCCGATCCGGTCCATACCGGGTCTGCCTACCACATCGCCAACTGCCAAAACTTTAAAATCCATACTTACCGCTCCAATCAACGGACAGATTTTGCGTATTCTGTGGGGGTGATACCGAATTTCTCCTTAAACTGCCGGGAGAAATGGTGCACCGTAGAATACTGCAGCGCCGCTGCGATCTCTGTAAAATTCATCGTGTTTTCCCGGATCATCTGCTTGCTCTCCTGCAATTTGATCCGGCGGATATACTCACCGGGGGAGATCTGCAGATGCTTGTGAAACAGCGCCGTTAAATAACTGGGGCTGATGTCGATCTTTCGCGCCACCAGCGGCACAGACAGTTTTTCCTGAATGTGGACGCTGATATACTGCTGGGCGCGGCTGATCACCTCGTTTTCGCTGTGCAGCGCATAGGCGCTTTGCAGCCGCCGGGCAGGGGTGTTGTCCTCCCGCAGCAAGGTAAGCAGCAACTGGGTCAACTGATTTAACAGCATATCGCAGGAATATTCGTCCATCCGCTCCTGCTCCCGGAGCATCTGCTGCAAAAGCGTCACCGCCTTTTGGGGCGCTTTGATCTTCCGGTTGTAAAGACGGCTCAGGTCACCGCCGGCAATATCAAAAGACACGGTCACATACCGTGGCGCAACTTCCATATCCGCATACTGCATATGCCATTGTTCCGGGGCATAAAGCGCCAGATCGCCCTGCTCCAACAGCAGATCCACGCCATCGGCTACGCTGTGCAACGACCCCTGATCCACATAGGTCAGTTCGATCATAGGATGGGATTCGCCGGAAAAGAGGAATCCCTGCTCCTTTTCGTGGTAGAAAAATGTATAAAGGCTCTTTACATGGAGCACCTGGCTGATAGAAAGGTCTTCTGTACGAATACGGTTGCCCACGGTGTTCGGCAGCATATCCGTATGCAGTTTTGCCACTGCCGTTCCCCGCAGCGCCGCCAGACAGAACTGCACCCCCGGGTAGATCCGCACTGGTTTATCCAAATAATAATCCCGGAAAGTCTCTCCGTCTTTCGACACAGACAAAATAGCCGTACCGCTTTCGCTTTGCACCAGCAGTTCTGTCTGCGCTGCATATACGGGCATCTCCTCAGTGCGTAGCGTCAGGGCAATGGCTGTTTCCTCTTTTTTCTGCTCTGCCTTGTCCTGCTTTCGCTCCGGCAGGATCATACCGTAGCCTTGAAAACTGACGGGATTCAAATGTAGGATCATAAAAAACACCTTCTTTTTATCTCGATGCTTTTATTGTACTATGTATAGTTGAAAATGGCAAACATTTTCTGTAATTTTCCTTTAAAAAACCGCCGCAGAGCATTTTCTGCGGCGGTTTATGTACATTTATTTCTTTCGGGACATGGTTTTGGAGCGGGAGGCAGTCACTTCGTGCTGTAGCGCCTCGCCCTTTTGCCAACGCATCAGGTCTTCGATGGCGTATCTGGCTGCCACAGGGCGGTAGTCTAAAGTCGGACCGCCCAGATGGGGCTGCATAATAATGCTCTCGTCCAGTTGCCGCAAGGGGCTGTCCGGCTGGATGGGCTCTCGCTCATACACATCCAGCGACACCCGGATGTGTCCTTCCATCACGTGCTTTGCCATAGCCGCCTCGTCGATGACGCTGCCCCGGGAGGTATTCACCAGCAATGCCCCGGGTATCATCATGGAAAGCAAGCGGTCGTCCACCATGTGATAAGTCTCCGGTGTCTGGGCGCAGTGGAGAGATACGATTTTACAAGTGGAGAAAATTTCTTCCAAAGAGGCTTTCTGTACCCCCAGTTCCTTTGCTTTTTCTTCGGTGGTATGGCGGGAATAGAGTTTTACCTTTACCCGGAAAGGTTTCAGCATTTTCAGCACATTGGCGGCAATGGCGCCGTAACCCACGATACCCACGGTCTGCTCGATCAACCGCTCCGGCTGGAAATCGTTGGGATCCCACCAGGGGGTGGTGGTCTTCCGGGCATCGTACTCTTTCAGCCGCCGCAAAGATGCCAGGATATGGGCAACCGTACCCTCGGCAACAGACTCAGCAAAGCCGTTGTTGCCGCAGGAAATGCGAATGCCCTTTTCGTACATCTCGTCGGTGACGATGTTGGCAACGCTGCCGGCGGTGTAGGCGATGAATTTCAGATTTTTCGCCTTTTCCAGTACTGTTTCATCAAATTTCGGTACGCCCCAGCCGCAGACGCAGGCATCTTTGTCTGTCAGCACATCCCGGAACTGCTCCGGTGTCAGATGCTCTTCCGTTTCGTTCCAGGTCACCTCACCCAGGGATTCCAAAAGGGCGATATTCTCTTCCGTTAAGAAAGTATCCGTCGTTTTGCCCCTGGGCATTTCCACATAAATCTTCATAGCGCCACCTCATTTTTTCAGATACTCCCATTTTAGCAGGTCTTTTCCCTATTTACAACGGTTATTTTCTATGGACAAAAACCCCCGCCACAATCGCCCGTCTTGTCGCCGCCCAAGTTGCTATCAAGGGCTGATTGGCAATAGTAAAAGCACCGCCTGATCCCAGTTATCTGGTAAACATTTTCCGGACTTGTCCGGGTATCATAAAGGTTGTGCAGAAACTTTCTGCACAGTCTTTTTTGTTTATTCGGTGGGAATTACTGCCTTTTTGCGCTTGCGAAGCAGAACTGCTGTTATTGCACCTACTGCCGCTACGGCAACTACCGCAATGACAATGATCGCCCACAGGGGGAACAACGCAGCATAGAGAGTTTCTGCCTCTTCCAGAATATGGAGTTGTTTTACATACTGTCTGGAGCCTTCGGTCAATGCATCAAATGCTGCCCGGGCTGCCTTGATGGCATCACTGGAAGAATAGCCCACAGTGTTGCCAATGGCCTCGATCAGGGCATCTACCTCTGCGGCGGCGGCTTTCTGCAATTTGGTCAGCGTTTTTTCCGCTGCGATCAAAGCGGCATAGTCCACCTGCTCGCGCTCGTTCAAATGCATCCAGTCGTAGATCTCCATCGCCTCATCGACAATAGGCTCATCTTCCAAAGTGACGTCGCCGATGGATGCGATCAATTCTTTCAGACGGTCGATTCTCACCTGGCGCAGCGCCTTGATCTTTGCCTCTGCATCCAAAAGCAGTGTGGTATCTACCAATTGTTTCTGAACAAAAGTCAGATTATTAAACGCCTCACGGATCTTGATGATCGCCGCCTCTTTTTCCAGGGTGATCTCGCCCATATCCTTGATGGTGTCGATCAGCATCTGAACTTCTGCCGCCATCTTTTCATCGATCAGTTTCTGCAGAACTTTTCTTGCCGCAACCAGGACAGAATAGTTCTTAACATACTTTTGTTCCTTCATAGGCAGGCTTTCATACTGCGCAGACAATTCTTCGATCAGCGCCTGGGAATCCAGCGTCACCTCACCGATGGAATCGATCCTTGCTTCCAGCAGGTCGGTCTCCGCGATCTGCAGAAGGTCGTAGTTCTGGATAAGGGCTCTAAGTTTCATAGGCATAGCATCATAGGCTGCGCGAGCGGCCAATACTGCATCTGCATTTTCCATCGTGACCTTACCGAT
>JAZQBF010000153.1:0-6718 GCA_045545615.1 Faecousia sp. | reverse complement strand
ATTCGTATGAACAATTATTAACCTTATTATCAGTTTAATGGTCTACAAACAGAATGTCAAGCAAATAACAAATCATGGTTTGCACTTGATTTTCAATTTTCCATTTCCATACAAAAAGTCCCGGCCGGGTGGTCGGGACTTTTGGTTTTTAGAATTCGCACTTTTTGGCGATGTAGTCTTTTAGTTCGCTGATGGGGACGCGGACCTGCTCCATAGTGTCCCGATCCCGGACGGTGACGCAGTTGTCAGCCTCGGTGGTTTCGTCGCCCACGGTCTGGAAGTCCACAGTGATGCACAAGGGGGTGCCGATCTCGTCTTCCCGGCGGTAGCGCTTGCCGATAGAGCCGGCATCGTCGTAGTCCACCATAAAGTCCTTACGCAGTTCACGGTAAATTTCCTCTGCCTTGGGCGCAAGTTTCTTGGAAAGGGGCAGAACAGCCGCCTTGAAAGGCGCCAGGGCGGGGTGCAGACGCAGGACGGTACGGACATCGTCCTTGCCGTTTTTATCCTGACCGACCACTTCCTCGTCGTAAGCCTCGCACAAGAATGCCAGGGCAACACGGTCGCAGCCCAGGGAAGGCTCGATGACATAGGGAATATAATGCTCGTTCCGCTCCTGATCGAAATAGGTCAGTTTCTTGCCGGAAGCCTCTTGATGGCGACCCAGGTCATAGTCGGTACGGTCGGCAATGCCCCACAGTTCGCCCCAGCCGTTGCCGAAGGGGAACTGATACTCAATATCGGTAGTTGCCCGGGAGTAGAAAGCCAGTTCTGCAGGATCGTGGTCACGAAGGCGCAGGCTGTCTTCCTTGATGCCCAAACTCAACAGCCAGTTTTTGCAGAAATCTTTCCAGTAGGCAAACCACTCTAAGTCGGTGCCGGGCTGGCAGAAGAACTCGCACTCCATCTGCTCAAACTCACGGGTACGGAAAGTGAAGTTACCGGGGGTGATCTCGTTACGGAAAGCCTTACCCACCTGGCAGACGCCGAAGGGCAGTTTTTTCCGGGTGGTGCGCTGAATGTTATCGAAGTTGACAAAGATGCCCTGGGCAGTTTCGGGGCGCAGGTAGGCGATGGAGGAGGAATCCTCGGTGACGCCGATCTTGGTTTGGAACATCAGGTTGAAATTCCGGATAGAGGTGAAGTGATGCTTGCCGCAGACGGGGCAGACCACATCCTCGTGTTCTTCGATAAAGGCGTTCATCTCCTTGGTGTCCATGGCGTCCACGTTCACCTGCTTGCCGGACTCGGAAGCGGAGATCAGTTGATCCGCCCGCTGACGGGAACCACAGCCTTTGCAATCCACCAACGGGTCGGAGAAAGAACCCACGTGGCCGGTGGTGACCCAAGTGGTGGGGTTCATAATGATAGCGGCATCCAGACCCACATTGTAGTCAGACTCCTGGACAAACTTTTTCAGCCATGCCTTCTTCACATTGTTCTTAAACTCCACGCCCAGAGGGCCGTAGTCCCAGGAGTTGGCAAGGCCGCCGTAGATCTCAGAGCCTGCGTATACATAGCCTCTGTTTTTGCAGAGGGTGACGATCATATCCAATGTTTTTTCGCTGTTTTTCATGGTATATCCTCCCAAATCTCACTTGATACCTATTATACAGAATTTGCCATCGAAATCAAGCGTTTTCTTCTTCGGCGGGGGTAAGTACATTTTCTTCGCCCAGGTCTGCCGCCATAATTTTGTAGACCTGCTCTGCGATGTCCACGGTGGTCTTGCCCGCGAACTGCTCCGGGGTGATCACATCCAAAAGATGCACATCCACCGCAGAGCCCTTGCATTTCAGCAAATTGCCGATCACATGGTTGGTGCCCAGCATGGTGCACACCACGATAGGCACTTGCGCCTTTTGCGCCATTTTGAACACGCCGGGGCGAAAGTGCGCCAGTTTGCGATATTTATTGATGCGACCCTCCGGGAAGATGGCGACGGACACTTTGTCCTCTTTTAAAAGGCTGATACATTTAATAATGGTTTTCAGCGCCTCCCGGTCGTTCTCCCGGTTGATCTGCTGGCACAGGAGCACCGGCAGCACCTTTTTCACCAAAAACATATTTTTGGTCTCTTTTTTCGCCACGAAAGCCAGTTGGCTTTTGGGGAAACAATAAAACAAAAAGGCAGGGTCGATATTATCCAGGTGGTTGCACACCAGCAAGAATCTGCCGTCCTTGGGGGTCTTTTCCAAACCCTTGGCGCGGATCTTCACCGGCAGGATAGTCAGCACGGCGTGGATGTATGTCATTATCATTTTCCGGAAATGGGGATTGTCGTTTTCCCGGGGTTTTTCCGGGTCGATAAAGGCGCATATCAAAAGCAGCAAGCCAAACGCCAGCGCCGCGTACACCAAAAAGCCGCCTACCAAAAACACCGGTATCAGCCACAGAATATCCACGGCTATGCCCAGCGCCACGGCGGTGAGTACCGACAGGGCAATTAAAATTCCTAACAGCATATATCTTTCCTCCGGACAGAAACATTATATTTCTATTATTATACTGTGGTTCTTTCCCGGAAACAAGTGTAATTTTTTTAGTTTGGGGTAGAAATTGCAGCCAAGGATTGTTATAATAACAGAAAATGTTCTTTTTGGCAGAAAGGAGACCGCCGGTGAAAGCACGCATTTGGGAATTGGACGCCCTGCGGGGACTTTTTGTGCTGCTGATGGTGGCGATCCATTTTCTGTATGATCTGGTAGAACTCTACGCCCTTGTGCCCTGGGATTATCCGCCGGTGGTGGATTTTCTGTTTGACTATTTGGGCATTTGGTTTGTGCTGCTGTCCGGTCTGTGCGCCACATTGGGCAGCCGGTCTGTCCACCGGGGCGTGACCGTACTGCTTTGCGGTATGCTCATCACCGGTGTCACCTGGGGCGCAGCCAAACTGGGTCTGATTGCCGATTGGGTGATCATCCGTTTTGGCATTCTCCATTGCCTGGGCATTTGTATGATCCTCTGGTGGGCATTTAAAAAACTGCCCACTTGGGCGCTGACGGTCATTGGCGTTGGGATCGTCGCCCTGGGCTATTGGTTTGAAACATTTTTAGTTCCCTATCCCGGAGCGATCGCTCTCGGTCTTTGCTATTCCGGGTTTTCCTCGGGAGATTATTTCCCTCTGCTGCCCCATTTCGGCTTTTTCCTGCTGGGCAGTGTCATTGGCAGACTGGTGTACAAAAACAAGGTCAGCCTGCTGCCCAAAGTCAACACCCAGAACCCCATTGTTCGGTTTTTGCAACTTTGCGGCAAACATTCTCTGTGGATCTATATGGCGCATCAGCCGGTTCTCGCCGGGATCTGTATGCTCCTTGAAACATTTTGATCATTCTTTGGGAGGCGCAAAATGAAGCACCTGATAAAAATAAAAAATTTCAAAATCTCCTCTGACCGGCTGCTGCTGATCACCCTGGGTGCAGGTCTGCTGACACTGCTGCTTCGCATCTGGCTGTATGCCACGGGTATGGATAGCAAGGGTCTGCTGCTTACCGGGCATCCCGGCAACTGGTTGAGTTTTACTATGGTCGCCCTTTATTTGGCGGCGTTGGGCCTTTGGGTTTTGTCCCTGGGCAAAAACACCGCCGGCTACAACCAACTTTTCCCCGCCTCCCCCATTGCGTTCTTCGGCAATATCGTCGCCGGCGTGGGTTTTGGCATTTGCGCCATTTTGGACATCGCCCAAAAATTCCAGGTGATCAATCTGCTGCTTTTCCTATTCGGCTTGGCGTCTGCCGCCAGCCTTGTGTATTTGGCCCAGTGCCGGCAGCGGCGGCTGCAGCCTTCTATGGCGTTCCACGGCGTTATCACCCTTTATCTGCTGATCCGCTCTGTCGCCCAATACCGGGTGTGGAGTTCCCAGCCCCAGTTGCAGGATCATTTCTTTTGCCTGCTGGCTGCGGTTTTTGCAATTCTCGCTTTATTCCAGCGCACTTCTTTGGATGCCCGGGCGGGCAACCGGAAACAATATGTGTTTTTTAACCAGGCAGGTCTGTTTTTCAGCCTTGCCGCCATCCGCAGCGAAGACTGGTTGTTTTATTTAAGCATCGCCATTTGGTGCGGCGTTAATCTTTGCGCCTTCCAGCCGGGCAAGGGTTCGGCAAAACTGCAAAATATGCCTATGCTGCTGCCCAAGGATGTGCGAACTTGCATTCAGTTGCTCCAGAAAGCCGGGTTCAACGCCTACGTCGTAGGCGGTTGTGTCCGTGACAGTTTGCTGGGCATCGCCCCCCAGGACTATGACCTTTGCACCGATGCGCTGCCCCGGCAGATCGTGCGGGTGTTCCACAATTACGACTTGGTGCGCAACGGCGAAAAACACGGCACCATCGGCGTTGTGATGAACAAAAAAGTTTATGAGATCACCACATTCCGCACCGACGGCGCTTACACCGACAGCCGCCATCCGGATCAGGTGGAGTTTGTTGCCAGCCTGGAAGAGGATCTGCGCAGACGGGATTTTACCGTAAACGCCATTGCCTATGCCCCCGGCAAGGGTTATATTGACCCCTGGGGTGGACGGCGGGATCTGGAAAAGGGCATTCTCCGGGCTGTGGGCGACCCGCTGATCCGGTTCCGGGAAGATGCGCTGCGGATCTTGCGGGGCGTGCGGTTTGCGGTGCGCTTCGACCTGACCCCCACAGAAGAAACTTTAGCGGCTATGGAAAAACTGGCGCCGAAGATGGATCTGCTTGCCCGGGAGCGGGTGTTTGACGAACTGTGCAAACTCCTTCCCCTGGTCAGCGCCAATGACCTTTTGCGTTATGCGCCCATTTTGGCGCAGGTGATCCCGGAACTGGCTGTCACCATCGGTTTTGACCAGCGCAGCCCCCATCACGCCTACGATGTTTACACCCACACCGCCTATGTGGTAGAGGCAGTATCCGACGATCTGGCTGTCCGCTGGGCAGCGCTGCTCCACGATATTGGCAAAGTGCCTACCTTTACCCAGGATGAGCAAGGCAGAGGGCATTTCTACGGTCACGCAAAGATCAGCGCCGATATGGCAGAGCGGATCTTGCATCGGCTTCGCGCCCCCACCGCCCTGCGGGAACAGGTGGTCTTCCTGGTGGAAAATCACATGCTCCCCATTGAACCGGACAAGCGGCTTTTGCGCCGCCGGTTGGGTCAGTACGGCATTGAAAACATCCGCCTTTTGCTGCAACTGCAAAAAGCAGACCAGGATAGCAAGGGCGTGGAAGACGATGACCCCTACCCCTTTGACCAGATCGACGCTGTGTTGGCGGAGATCCTCCGGGAGAATGACTGTCTCACCGTCAACGATCTGGCGGTCAACGGCAGAGATATTCTCGACCTGGGCGTGAAACCCGGTCCGGATGTGGGCAGATGTATGACTTTCCTGCTCCACGAAGTGCAGGACGACAGCGTTCCCAACGAAAAGGACGCGCTGCTCCAGGCTGCCAAAATGTTCCTGAATCAGTAAGAAAGGACGAATTTCTATGAAGATCGCAATCATCACCGGCGCCAGTTCCGGTATGGGTAGAGAATTTGTTAAGCAACTGTCTGAATATGTCCAGGTAGACGAGATTTGGGCGATCGCCCGACGGGAAGATGCCCTGAAACAGTTAGCCGCCCAGGTGGCTACCCCGGTGCGCCCGGTGTCTTTGGACTTGTGCGACAGCGAAAGTTTCACCCGGCTGCAGGAAATGCTTGCCGGGGAAAATCCCCAGATCGATCTGCTGGTCAATGCCGCAGGATTCGGTAAATTCGGTGATTACGCGGACATTCCCATGGAAGATGACCTGCGGATGCTCGACTTAAACTGCAAGGCATTGGTGGCTGTGACCCGGATCTGCCTGCCCTATATGAAAAAAGGCAGCCATGTATTGCAACTGGACAGCCTCTCTGCATTCCAGCCTGTTCCCTATATCACCACCTACGGCGCTACCAAGGCTTTTGTATTGAGTTACACCCGGGCATTGAGCCGGGAGTTGCGCCCCGCCGGTATCCGTATGATGGCGATGAACCCCGGCTGGGTCAAAACGGAATTTTTCAACCACGCCTTACAGACCAACGGCTCTAAAGTGCAGTATTATAACCATTTATACGAAGCCGCAGACGTGGTTGCCACCGGTCTTAAGGATCTGTACAAAACCAAAAAGGACTACTCTGTCCACGGTTTCCCCATTCGTATGCAGGTGCGGCTGGTGAAACTGTTGCCCCACAATATCGTGATGAAAGTTTGGATGAATCAGCAAAAAACACCCAAAAACAACGAAAACCTCACCACAAAATAAGGAGGCGCCATTATGCACAAGAAACACGAGACCCGTTTGCACAAGATCCTACATATTCTGGAATTTATCATCGCAATACTGACCTTGATCGTATTGATCGGCACTCTGGCTGTGGAGATCTATAAAATGGTACTGGATGTGAATAAGATGTTCACCACGCCGGACTATTTTATCTCTCTGAACACCTATCTGCACAGCATTCTGACCATCGTGGTGGGCTTGGAGTTTGTGCGTATGCTTGTGGATATGACCCCTGCCAACACCATTGAAGTGCTGATCGTCGCCATTTCCCGGCAGGTCATTCTCAGCCACGATAATCCCATCAGCAACATTGCCAGCATTTTGTGTATCGCCGGTCTGTTCGCCACCCGCCGTTTCCTGATCCCCAAGAAGGAAATGACCATCGAACTCTCCGAAGTAGAATAGCCGGGATGCCCCGGCAGGCATATTCGTTACCAACA
>JAZQBF010000152.1:0-2000 GCA_045545615.1 Faecousia sp. | reverse complement strand
GGGGTGTTCGTAGCAGGCGGCGGCATAGCCATCCATCAAGAAACCGGTCAAATGGGGGCGGTTGGTCATATTCCAGGTGTCCATGGTAAAGTCACCGCTGGAGGCGTAGAGCATCACCGGAACATCTTCTTTGGGGTCTACTGGGTAAATGAGATCCATCCGCACATCCATATCCACCATCGCGCCGTCAGGACCGATGCACTCAAAAATGCTGGTCACTTTGCCCTCCGGGAGCATAGCGGTGTACTGGGCTACGGTCATAGACTGTCCGGCAGTAAAGGAAATACCAGAGATCACCGTATCCTGGGCAAAGGTGATGACCTTGTTGCCCCGGACACCTAAAAAGTCTGTGTTCCAGGATTGGATAATGTGCTCCACCGTGCCGTTGGCGCCGTGCTGGTCGGCAGACCAGAAGGGAACTTTCAATTTTAAGTCATAGCCCTGGGGCACAACATAACTGTAATGGTCGTGGGCAGCGCCGGCACTGTATGTACCTTTGTTGGCGGCGTTCAAGCGCAAAGCCTGAATGCTCCAGTCCAAATCATCCGTTGCGGTCAATTCGTGTCCGAAGTAGTCAAGAACGATGACCACAAATCCTCTGTCCAGCATACCGGACAGAATGGCTTCGTCACTGCCGCGACCGACATTGGCGGTTTTGGTGTTGACCACATACAGAATAAGGGGCGTAGTCTCGTCGGTGGCTGCAGAGTCTTTTATATAAGTCTTAATGCCTACCGGAATGCCCAAAAGTCCGTCGGAATTTAGTAGTTCCGAGTAAACCGCATACTGCTCTATGGAATCAACGGTAAATAAATCAGCATCCACCGCGCTGACGACGGGCAGCATCGATAAAATCAAAACCAAGGATAAAAGAAAGGAAAGGATTTTCTTCATAAAAAGCGCCTCCTTGAGAAAATTGTAAAATCTTATAAATATTATAATATACAATTTAAAATATAAAAAGGGGGAATTTTCAACGAATAGGTGGACAAAACGAAAGGGGCAAACAGCCCAGAAAAAATATTTTTTAAAAACACTATTGACAATGCTTGTCTAATGGTGTAGACTAAAGATAGTCTAACGCAGTAGACAAGGAGATGGTCAATATGAATACACCCAAAATCCATGAAAGTGAGTACCGTTTTTGTCTGATCATGTGGGAGTATGCGCCGGTAACAGCGGTAGAACTGGTAAAACTGTGCCAGGAACAACTGGGATGGAAACGCACCACCACGTATACCGTTATTAAACGGCTGGGAGAGCGGGGTGTTTTGAAAAACGAGGATGGTTTGGTTACGGCTCTTGTTTCCAAAGAAGATGCCCAGGAAAGGGAGATCAATGAACTGGTGGAAGAAAAATTCCAGGGTTCTTTGCCCGCCTTCATTGCCGCTTTTACCAAACGGCAGGATATTTCCAGCGCGGAACTGGACGAGGTACAGCGTATGATCGACCGCATCCGAAACGGAGGCGCTAAATGAGCGAATTTTTCTTAAAGATCGTCAATATGAGCATATCCGCAAGTTGGCTTGTGCTTGCGGTGTTGCTACTGCGGCTGCTTTTGAAAAAGACACCCAAGTGGGTGGCAGTTCTGCTTTGGGGGATCGTGGCGGTGCGATTGGTCTGTCCTTTCTCTATCGAGAGTGTGCTGAGTCTGATCCCCAGCGCGGAAACCATCAGTCCGGAAATTATGTTGGATGCCACACCGGAGATCCAAACCGGCATTCAGCCGCTGAACAGTGTGATAAATCCCGTCATTTCCCAATCCTTTGCCCCAGCGCCTATGACCAGCGCAAATCCCCTGCAGATCTTGATACCGGTAGCGGCTGTTTTGTGGCTGGCAGGTATCGTTGTTATGCTGGTCTATACGGCGATCACGTATTTTTTGCTGTTGCATAGGGTCAACACAGCGGTGCGGCTGAAAGATAATATTTATCAGAGCGAAAATGTGGATTCTCCTTTTGTGCTGGGTATCATCAAGCCGAAAATTTATCTGCCGTTTC
>JAZQBF010000151.1:0-15788 GCA_045545615.1 Faecousia sp. | reverse complement strand
AGAAACTATGCTGCCCAGTCTATCAGCGTTACGGTACACAAAGTCTGGAACACCAATACACCGGCAGACAGCGTGGAAGTGGTGCTCCAGGCAAACGGGCAAAATGCTGCGGCAACGTTCCCCGGTATGACCAATGTGCAGGTAATGCTCAATGGCGGCAACGCCTGGCAGCATACATGGAGCGACCTGCCCCGCTACGCCAATGGCGAGATCGTCCGCTGGAGCGTTAAAGAAGTGGTGATCGGCGGCAAGCCGACCCTTGCCGACGGCACGACTTTTGCCAACTGGACAGTTACTTATTCTCCCGGTCACGGAACGGATACCGATGGCGACGGTGATGTGGACAAGTGGAATTTCACCATTACCAACTCCACCCGCCGTTTGCAGATGATCCTTACCAAGGTGGGTACAGAGGGCGAACTTTTGCCCGGCTGTGTGTTCTCATTGGAGCAGGTTACCCAGGTAGACGGACAATGGCAGCAAGTGCCCGGAACAGAAACCGATATTCAGACCACCGACCAAAACGGTATGCTGACCTTTGATAACCTGCTTACCGATACCTATTGGCGATTGGTGGAGATCAGCACACCCAATGGCTACTATGCCGGATTCAGCGAAGCGATCCTGGTGATCGACGGCGCGGGCTTGATCCAAAAAGTACTGCCTGACGGCACACTGACAGAACTGAACAGTCAGATGATCCAATACACCCGTCCCTACAACATCCAGGTCACCAATCTTCAAATCAAACCCTTGCCCCAAACCGGCGGCATTGGAACAAATGTGTATGTGCAAAGCGGATGGCTGCTGATAGCGGCTGCGGCTTTGTTGCTATACAAAAATAAGCGCAGAAAGGAGGATGCAGAAAACTCCTGATGTGCAACCAAAAAAGAAAAAATAAAAATATGAAAAACGAAAGGAAGACTATTATGAAAACAGCAAAAAGATTTTTCGCACTGACCCTCGCATTGATCCTGATGCTGGCTCTGGCAACCACAGCCTTTGCAGCAACCGGCGGTAGCATTACCATTACCGGTACAACCAACACCGTCTACAGCGTGTACAAAATGTTCGATGTAAAATCCACTACCGGCGGTTACATTTACACCATGACCGACGAGTGGGAAGATTTCCGGGCAAACACCTACTTTGATGTCACTGTTGACGACAATAATGATGACAACGCCGACAATGACATCTACTATGTCCGTTGGAAAAAGACCACCGTTTCTGCGCCCGACGCAGCGGCAGTTGCCCAGTTGGCAAGAGAATACGCCGCTGACAAGGGTTTGACCGCACTGACACAGATCGCTGTTGGCAGCACCGAGACCGTTGCGACTGACGGCTACTATCTGTTTGTTCCCAACAACGCCAGCGCTTCCGGCGTACAGTTGATCGAAAACGGCGATCCTTATACCATCCAGGAAAAGACCACTGCAGCAGGCCTGCCCGGCGTGGAAAAGAAAGTTCAGGAAGACTCCACCAATACTTTCGGTGATGCCAACACCGCAGAGCGCGGCCAGGTTATGTACTACCAGACCACCATCACTGCCGGCGCATACCCTGAAAAGTATGTTCTCCACGATGATATGGACGAAGACCATATCCAGTTCAACAACGACATCGCTATGATCCGTGACGGTAATGTGGTCCCCACTACCGAGTACGATGTAGTGGTGGCTCCCAGCGACGGCTGTACTTTCCACGTTGTTTTCCACGACAGCCTCTGTGAAGGTCTGGCAGAAGACGCCACCGTGGTGGTCAGTTACTCCGCAATCTTGAAAGAGAACGCTACCTCTGACCATACCCACAAAAACACCACCTGGCTGACTTACACCGAAGCAAACAATCTGCGTTCCAATGAGGACTCCACCGAAACCAGCACCACCCATATTATCTTCACAAAGCATGATCAGGCTGGCAACCCCCTGGCTGGCGCAGGCTTTGTGCTGCAGGATAACATCGGCAAGTACTATTACTGGAATGATACCGATAAGAAGGTGGATTGGGTGAGCGACATTGAAGCAGCAACCGAAGTGTTCACCGGCGCTGACGGCAAGGCAGCCTTCCACGGCATCGACGCAGAGAACTACTTCCTGGTGGAAAAGACCGTTCCCGGCGGCTACACCGGCGTGGAAAAGACTCCCGTTTCCACCAAGAGCGGCAACTCTGAAGATACCATCATCGTCAACACCCTGGGTCAGGCACTGCCTGAGACCGGTGGCATCGGTACTACTGTTTTCTACATCCTGGGCGGCTTGCTGGTTATCAGCGCATTGGCTGTTTTGGTGACTGTGAAGCGTAAAAACACCGCTGCTTGATGATTTCGTTTAACGAAAAACAGACCCGACCCGGCTTTTGCCGGGTCGGGGAAGCAAAATAACAAGAGAAAGGAGAGTCCTGTAATGAAAAATAAGGCGATGTATATTCTGCTGGTGCTGATATTTGTGGCAGGATTGTCCTTGCTTTTGTATCCAACCATCAGCAACGCCTATAACGACTATCTCCACTCCAAAGCCATTGTGGAATATGCCGAGCAGGTGGATAATATGGAGCAGGAAATGTTCCTAAAAGAGTGGGAAAAAACCGAGACATACAACCGATCTCTGGCAGAGCGGAGCAATCCCTTTGCGCTTTCCCAAACGCAGGAACAGCAGTATTGGGAACTGCTGGATCTCACCGGAAAGGGCATTATGGCTTATGTGGAGATCCCTGCGGTGGATGTGGTGCTGCCCATTGCCCACGGTACGGAAGAATCGACGCTGAAAGAATATGTAGGCCACATCGAATGGTCCTCTTTGCCCATCGGCGGGGAGAGTACCCACTGCGTGGTTTCCGGACACAGAGGCTTGCCTTCTTCGGAATTGTTTACCAATATCGACCATTTGGAATTGGGTGATGAATTTTATATCCACGTTTTGGGCGAGACGCTCCATTATCAGGTGTGCAATATCGCCGTGGTAGAACCTCAGGATCAGCGTCTTTTGAGCATTGTGGAGGGCAAAGATCTGGTGACATTGGTCACCTGTACCCCCTACGGCATCAACTCCCATCGCCTGCTGGTGCAGGGTATCCGAATGGGAACGCAGGATGCGGCGCAGCAGATCATCGTGAAAAACGAGACCACCGGCGTGGATGTTATGGTGTTGATCCCCATTATCCTGGTGGCGATCGCCGTTGTGGTATTTGTTGTGATGCTCTTAAGCAGCATAAAAAAGAAAAAAGGAGGAAAAACCAATGAAACACGGGAAAATGCATAAATGGATTTTGCCCCTGGCGTTGGGTATGAGCCTCCTTTTGTCCGTTACGGTTTTTGCCCAACAAAGCGGCAGCCTTTTGCTGAAAAATATCCAGCATTCTGTGGCGCTCTATCCGGTGGCAGATGGTGAAGACCGGTTAAATGCGGCATTCCAAAATGCCCAGGTAGATCTGTCTGACCCCACCAAAGCGGTGGAAAATGCCCGGCAATTGGAAAAATATGTGCTGGAAAATCACATTGCAGGGGAAATCAAAACCCCCGATACAGCCCAGCAGGTACTTTACAGTAATTTGGAAAAAGGCTGCTATTTGGTATGCAGTCAGGCAGATCCTTCGGATTTTGCGCCGTTTTTGGTGTGGATCCCCACCACTTTGGGGCAGGAATCCATTTACGATGTGCAGGCAGACCCAAAGACCGAAGACCCAGCAGATCCGGAAGATGCTACCCAGCCTACCACCCCGGAGCCTAATATTCCCCAAACCGGTATTGTCCAGTGGCCCAAATATGCGCTGCTGGCATTGGGCGGGGCGGCGATCCTCTTTGGCGGCGCAGAGATGATACGGGGAGGTCGCAAAAACGATGAACAAGCACACTAAACGGGGTATGATCCTTCTGCTGGTGGGCACCATATTGGTCTGCGCGGCTTTGGGTATGCACCTTTTGCAAAAATGGCAAGACGATATGGCAGGTCAAAGCGCAAACAGCCTTTTGCAGCAGTTGGAACTGAACAAGTCCTTTGTGGACACGGATGGGGATACAAAGAACACCCAGCAGGACAAGCCGGAAGACAGCAAAATGCCACAAAAAGAATTTTTGGGTTATCGTCTTTGCGGCAGCCTGCGCATCGATTCGGTGAATATCCACCTGCCTATTTTAAACGACTGGGACTACGATATGCTGAAAGTCGCCCCTTGCCGTTACCGGGGTACGATCTCCGGGGAAAACCTGATCATTATGGGACATAACTATCAGTCCCATTTTACACCCTTGCACAATATCTCTGTGGGCGAAACGGTGGAATTCGAAAACACCTATGGGATGGTATTTCGCTACAAAGTGGCGCAAATTGAATATCTAAAACGCAGCGAAGGGGAAAAACTGGATTCTCACTACCCGCTGACACTCTTTACCTGCACGCCCGGCGGACTGGAACGAATCGTGGTCCGCTGCGACTATGCAGAATGAAAACAGCCGCCCGTTGGGCGGTGCACCACAGTGATAAATTGTCTATAAATGGCGTTTATTCCCGCCATTTTGCGTTAAAAATGCTGGAAATACACAAAGTATTTCTGCGCTTTTTCCTTGTCTGCTACAAACTCCCATCCTTTACAGGTGCAAGGCAGTTTTGAAGTGGCAATTTTTCGGATAAACAAATAACAAAATTCCCGGAATGCTGACGCATTTCGGGAATTTTTTGTGCAGTGAATCGGAAAAGGGATCGATCAAAACCATTTTATCACTATGGCGTACCGCCCTTGTGCGGCTGTTTTGTGATTTATAGAATACCCCGTAAAACCAGCAGGAAAAGAATGCAGGTGATGAGAAGGGCGGCGGCGAAAAGATAAAGTCCGGTTTTGGAACTGTGGCTGTGGGCGGGGTTGGTCGCAACCAAACCGGTGCGGCGCAGAGCCGTTACGATAGGCTTATAAAACGCCAGAGTCAGCGCCGTATTAAAGCCGGCTTTCAGGGCGTTAAAGGGCAGAAACACCGGGACTAACATTCCGGCAATCGCAGACCGGGAAGTGCCGGTCATATACAGCGGCGTGATCAGATAGTTCCAAAGGAGCATCACGCCGATCATTACCACAGAGCCTGCCAAAAGACCGATAACTGCGCCGGTAAGATTCCGCTTTTTCTTGTAAATAAAGGCGGCGGTGCAGGCAAAAGAGCAGGTGGAGATCAGGTTCATAATCGCGCCGATAGGACCGGTCTCGCTGATGGTCAGCATCTCTACCAATGATACCACAAAGGAGCAGACGAAGGCGGCAACGGGACCCAGCAAAAATCCGCCGATGGTTATGATCACATCTTTCGGCTCGTATTTGAGAAACAGCACCACCGGGATGCGGACAAGAAATACCATAATATACGCAACAGCCGCGATCATCGCCATCAGTACCATTTTCTTTGTATCCGGTCTTTTCATATGCACACCTCAAAAAAGAAGCCCTGAGTATACACTCAGGGCATAAAATTACGCAAACACTTCTTCCATCCAGACTATACTGTCGGTATCGGAATCACACCGATTCTGCGCTTACGCGCTCGCGGACTTTCGGATAAACTCTGATAAATGTTCGAAACTTATCCACCGCCGGTCGGGAATCACACCCTGCCCTGAAGATTATTTTGTTTTGTTCAGCATACCATGTTGCCGGTCACTTGTCAATATGAAAGCCTTGTGATACAATAAAATCACTCTGCAGGAGCAGTGGTTTCTGTAGGCTCCTGGGTGGGGAATACCTGCTGGGCGGTTTGCTTTTTCAGGCTTTGTACGATGCCCTCGGCAGAGGTGTCCGTAATGTCGCCGCCGATGATCTGGTCTTTATAAACAAGCAGTGTGGCGTATACCGGCTCTGTGGCGCCGGGGAAGTTGTTTACCTTATACACATAACGCATTACGGTTTTGTCGGCATATTCGGTCAGGTCATAACCCTGGCTTTTTTGCAGATCGTTGTAGCGCTGGTATACGGGGGTTTGCTCTGAGGGGATGCGTACCTGCCCGCTCTCTACCGGGGATGTGCTTACTTCCCAGCCCATCTCCTGTAAAAAGGTCACCCGGGCGTCATTCCCGGAGACCGGCTGTGTGGCAGTTTCGGTGGCGTCAGACCCGCCGAAAAGCAGGATCAACGCCAGGATCACACCCACAACGGCGGCTAATATAATTGCGATTTTTTTAAGATTGACCTTCGCGGTCATTACCATCATAAAGATCCCTCCTACAAAGATTTGGCATTATAGCATATTCGCCTTGTCCGGGGGATAGAACGGAGGCTCTATGCAGCGACTGGATAAATATTTGTGCGATTGCGGTGTTGGCAGCCGCAGCCAGGTGAAAGATATTCTCCGGGCAGGACGGGTGACGGTAGACGGTGCATTGGAGCGGGACAACGGCAGAAAGATCGACCCGGAAAACCAAAGCATCTGCGTTGACGGCACACCTTTAAAATCTGTGGGGCGTTTGGTATTGATGCTCAATAAACCGGCAGGTTTCGTTACCGCCACGGAAGATGCGGTAGAAAAAACGGTTATGGAACTGTTGCCACCGGATGTGAAGCATTTGGACTTAAAGCCGGTAGGCAGACTGGATAAAGCAACAGAGGGGTTGCTCCTGTTCACCAATGACGGCGACTTGCTCCACCGGCTCATCAGTCCCAAAAAGGAAGTGCAAAAGGTTTACTATGCCCGCCACGAGGGCACAGCCACCCCGGAGGATGTGGCGGCGTTTGCCACAGGCATTACCTTAAAAGACGGCACACTTTGCCGCAGCGCGCAGTTAGAACCTCTGGGCGAGGGAGAAAGTCTCGTTACGGTTTGCGAGGGAAAATACCACCAGGTGCGGCGGATGCTGGCTTCCCGGAATTTGCCGGTGACCTATTTACAGCGCAGAGCGGAAGGTGGTCTGATTTTGGGCGATTTACCGCTGGGGAAGACCAGAATCTTGACAGAAGAGGAAATTTTTCTTTTGGAAAAATAGACAAAGAAAAGCAAGGTATATCAAGGACAATGGCGGTCTGTTTTTGGTGAAATATCCAAAAATGGACTGCCATTTTGCAATAAAATGTCAAAAACCTCTTGCAAATTGCGCAAAAGATGTATATAATAACTGTGCGATTTTGTGAAAATAGTGCTTGTGCACATTACTTATAGGAGGCGCGAAAAATGTCTAACAGTGTTTTTCAAAGCGTGATCTTAAAATTAAAAGAGACGGCAGATCGCACATTTGGTGTCATCGATGTGGATGGCAGTGTGATCTCCTGCACCGATTCTTCTGTGTTGGGCGAGCGGTGGGCGGATGCTGCTTCCCGGGTGGCAGCCAACCACGAGACAGTCGTTACAGTCAATCAGAAGACCTTCCGTTGCATCCTCAGCAGCAACGGCACAATGGAATATGCCGTTTTCTGCGACGGTGACGACGAGCAGGCAAAAGTTTGCTGCAATCTGGCATACATTGCCCTGAGCGATGCCAAGGATTTTTATGAAGAGAAGCACGACCGGGGTACATTCGTAAAAAATATCATTATGGACAATATCCTGCCCAGCGATATTTATATGCGTGCCAAGGAACTGCATTTTGCCACCGATGCCCCCCGGGCAGTATTTCTCCTTCGCCAGGTGGGTCACAGTGATGTGACTGCGGTGGATGTACTCAGTTCTATGTTCCCGGATAAGCAACAGGACTTTGTGCTGAGTATCAATGAGACCGATGTGGCAGTGGTCAAGCAGATCGAGGAGAATTTGGGCGACGGGCAGTTGGAGAAGATCGCCTACGCAATGGAAGAAAAACTCAAGAGCGAACTGTTTGTAAAGTCTGTTATCGGTATCGGCACTGTGGCTACCCATCTGCGGGAGTTGGCTGATGCATATAAAGAAGCACAAACCGCTATCGAAGTGGGCAAGGTCTTTGATACGGAAAAAACCGTCAGCAACTACGAGAATCTGGGCATCGGCCGGCTGATCTATCAGTTACCCACCACCTTGTGCGACATTTTCCTGACGGAAGTGTTTAAGAAAAATTCCATTGATTCTCTGGATCAGGAGACATTGTTTACCATCAATAAATTCTTTGAGAACAATCTGAACGTTTCCGAAACATCCAGAAAACTGTTTGTCCACCGGAACACCCTGGTCTACCGCCTGGAAAAGATCAAAAAACTTACCGGATTGGATCTGCGTCAGTTTGACCACGCCATCGTATTTAAAGTGGCGCTGATGGTCAGAAAGTATCTTTCTTCCCGGGACGCACGTTAACATATTATTGTAAGCCGCACATTTGTGCGGCTTCTTTTTTGGAAAAAGACGGGCAAAAACAGCGAAATTCAAACTTTTTTCTGCGCTTATCTTAAAATGATTTACATAAAATCCATTATTTTTTCTGTCCTGCACATTGACAGAAAAGCCACAATGTGTTACAATTTGGTTACACTGGCGTGAATATGGAGACCAAGCGGTCATTTTGATATTTGGAGCAAATAACTATGATTGAATTTACCGATGTTACCAAGTCCTACTCTGTGGGCACCCGTGCATTGCGGGGCATTACCATGCAGATCGAGGATGGCGAATTTGCCTTCTTGGTTGGACCTTCCGGTTCCGGAAAGTCCACCATCATTAAACTGATCACCGGCGAACTGAAGCCTACATCCGGCGCTGTACATGTAAACGGCTACTCTCTGGAGCGGATCCGCAAGCGCGAGATCCCCTATCTGCGCCGCACAGTTGGCGTTGTGTTCCAGGATTTCCGGCTGATCGAGACCAAAACGGTCTATGACAACGTGGCTTTTGCGATGCGTGTTATCGGCGCCCAGGAAAAGGAGATCCGGGAGCGCGTACCGTATGTGCTGGAACTGGTTGGCTTGGAGACCAAGAGCCGCCGCCACCCCAACGAACTGTCCGGCGGTGAGCAGCAGCGTCTTGCCATTGCAAGAGCGTTGGTCAACAACCCCTCTACCATCATCGCCGATGAGCCTACCGGCAACCTGGACCCTGCCCGCTCTTTGGAAATTATGAGCCTGTTGCAGGAGATCAACAATCTGGGTACTACCATCCTGGTGGTCACCCACGAGATGAATCTGGTGGAGCGTTTCTCCAAGCGCGTCATTGCCATTGACGACGGCGTCGTGGTAAGCGACAGAATGGGTGGGTATTATAACTATGAAGATCAATAATATCGGATATTTGTTCAAAGAGGGCATCCGTGGCATTTTCCTTCACGGCTTTATGTCCTTTGCGGCTGTGTGTGTAACGGTTGCCTGCCTGCTGATCGTGGGCACCTTCGCCAGCCTGATGTATAATGTAAATATTATGGTGGACGACCTGAACAAGACCAACGAGGTCAAGGTCATCATTGACGAATCCCTCACCGATGCCGAGGCTCAGAGTGTAGGCACCCAGATCAACCGGGTGAGTAACGTCTATAATTCCACCTTCGTCCATCGCTCTCAGGCATTGGAAGATTACGCTTCCAAGTTTGAAGATCCGGACACCATCCTCTCCGGTATGGAGGATAACTACCTGCGTCACCGGTTTGTGGTGATCTTGGAGGATAACAGCAAGATCGACGAGACGGTAGAGGCGCTGGGACAGATCAACGGCGTATACCGCGTTCTTGCGGAGCAGCAGTTGGCAAAGGGCTTCTCCACCATCAAAATGGTTGTGGAAGTGGTTTCCGTTACAGTGATCGCAATACTGCTGATCGTGTCTTTGCTGATCATCTCCAACACCGTCAAATTGGGTATGCACGAGCGCCGGGATGAGATCGCCATTATGAAAATGGTCGGCGCTACCAACGGCTTTATCCGTCTGCCCTTTGTGGTGGAAGGTTTTATTCTCGGTATGTTGGGCGCAGCCGTGGCATTTGGTATAGAATGGCTGATGTACGATGCAACCGTTAATTGGGTTTCCAATCAGGAAGGCTTGCTGGGCATCTTCAATTTTGTGCCCTTTACCGATTTGCTGCTGCCCATGGTGGCGACTTTCTGCGCAGCAGGTTTGTTTGTAGGTGTGGTTGGCAGTTGGACTTCCATCCGCAAGTTTATGAATGTGTAAAAGAGGTTTTCTATGAATAGTAAAAAACGAATGATATCCATTATTGCCGGTATTTTGGTGGTAGTGATGGTGCTGGGTCTGGTGGCAGGCATTCTGCCGACACTGGTTGGCGCGGCAGATGCTTCCAGCAGTGAGATCAAAAATCAGATCAATGCTCTGGAAGACGAAAAAGACGAAATCGATGGCAATATTAAAGAACTGGAAGGTCAATTGTCCGCAAACCTAACAGAGATGGAAGCCATCGTTGCCCAAAAGAATATCATTGACCAGGAGATCTTCCTGTACCACGAGAAGATTGTGAACATCAATTCCCAAATCGCTGCCTACGGTCAGTTGATTGCAGACAAGCAGGAGGAATTGGAACTGGCAGAAAGTGATCTGGCGCAGATGCGCGCCAAGCATCAGGACCGTCTTCGCGCTATGGAAGAAGAAGGCGACATCTCCTATTGGACCGTGATCTTCGAGGCAGAAAACTTCTCCGATTTGCTGGATCGCTTTGCAATGGTGGAGGAACTGCAGGAAGCCGACGAAAAGCGCATTCAGGAAATGAGCGATGCGGCAGCAGCCGTTGTGGCAGCCAAGGCAGAACTGGAAACAGAGAAGGCAGCCCTGGAAACTATGAAGACCGAACTGGAAGCCGCTCAGGCGACCTTGTCTGAGAAGCGTCTGGAAGCAGACAAACTGCTTACCGATCTGCTGGCTACCGGCGACGAGTATCAGGCGCTGCTGGATGAGGCAGAAGAAGAATCTGACAGACTGCAAAAAGAGATCGCCAACAAAGAAGTCGAATACGACGAGGCAAAGGATCGGGAATATAAGGCTTGGCTGGCTACTTCCGTACCGCCTTCCACCACAAGCCCCTCTTACTCCAACGGTGGAAATGCAGGCGACAGCAATATCGATGCCACCGGCATTACCTGGCTGGTCCCCGTAAACTATACCCGCTTCTCCAGCCCCTATGGCTACCGTATCCACCCGGTCTATGGCACATGGAGATTCCATGCCGGCGTTGATCTGGCAGCAGCCAGCGGCACACCCATTGTGGCAAGCCGCGCCGGCCGTGTGAAATACGCCACTTACGATTCTTCCTCCGGTTACTATGTAACTTTGGATCATTTGGACGGATTTGAGACAAAATACCTGCACATGACCCACTATGTTGTGGCGGCAGGCGATTATGTTAGCGCAGGTCAGGTTATTGGCTATGTGGGCTCTACCGGCACATCCACCGGCCCGCACCTGCACTTTGGCGTGTACTATAACGGATCTTCCGTGAACCCGGCAAACTATATCAACTTCTAATACATATCCCACAGCCAAAAGGCTGTGGGATTCTATATACGAGGTGAGACTATGGAAAAGAAAATCAAGTGGCGGTCTTTTTTGTTAAAGACAGTGTCTTATATTCTGGTGGCAGCGATCGCTTCCTTTGCTACATTCGTTATATTTCAGGCAAATGTCCGAAAAGGTTCAACCAAACTGGAAGAACTGGAGACGCTGCTGCTGAACTGCTTTATCGGCGAGGCGGATCAAAAAAAGATCGAGGACGCCGGCGCCTATGCAATGGTAGATGCGCTGGGAGACCGCTGGAGTTACTATATTCCCGCAGACCAGTACGCAGATTATTTGGACAGCGTCAACAATTCCTATGTGGGAATCGGCGTTATCGTGCAGGCGCGGGAGGACCGGACCGGCATTGACATCCAGTCGGTAGAGCCCGGTGGCGGCGCACTGAAAGCCGGTGTCCAGGCAGGCGACATCATCACTGCTGTGGATGGCCAGTCGGTTGCCAATATGACCATAGATGAAGTGAAACGCCTGATTCGGGGCGAAGAAAACGAACAAGTTGTCTTAACCCTTTTGCGTGGTGAAGAAGAACTGACGGTCACAGTGGTTCGGCAGTTGATCCAGGTTCCCGTGGCAACAGCGACTATGCTGCCGGATGGGATCGGACTGGTAAAGATCAATAACTTTGACAATCGCTGCGCAGAGGAAACCAAGGCGGCAATCGAGCAACTGATCAGCCAAGGGGCGAAATCGCTGATTTTTGATGTCCGCTATAATCCCGGCGGATTCCGGATAGAGATGGTGACCTTGCTGGATTATTTACTTCCGGAAGGCGACCTGTTCCACACAGAGAACTACCTGGGCGAAAAATCCACAGATAAATCCGATGCTGCGTGTCTGGAAATGCCTATGGCGGTTTTGGTCAATGGCAGCAGTTATTCCGCAGCAGAATTTTTTGCCGCGGCGTTGCAAGAGTATGATTGGGCAACGGTTGTAGGGGAACAGACCAGCGGAAAAAGTTATTTCCAGCAGGTGTTGCAACTTTCTGACGGCTCGGCAGTGGGATTATCCACCGGCAAGTATGCCACACCCAAGGGAACAGTGCTGGCAGATGTTGGGGGCTTGACCCCGGACATTCCCGTGGCTGTTACTGAGGAGGAGGCGGCAGGAATCTATGCCGGCACGCTCCTTCCGGAAAAAGATCCCCAGATTCAGGCAGCCATTGCCTGCTTAACAAAATAAAAGAAAGGACGCGGCGCACGCCGCGTCCTTCTGACCTTCCAAAGGTCACACAAAGAGGAAAGAAAATGAGAGAAGTGAATCAGTTTTCGCCCGGCAAAAAATCGCTGGGATCTACCGGAATGTCGTTGCAGGTGACACTAAAATGCACATGGTCACCAATGGCGCTTTCCAAAAGCGCTGTCTGTCCAACCGCGCCGATCTGCTGACCCACGGTAACGGTGTCCCCGGGTTTTACCAGGACATTTTCGTCGAGGCTGGCATACTTGGTGGTATAGCCTTCGGCGTGACTGATAACCACGGTCGTGCCCATGGTATCGTCCTCGTAGACCGTGTAAACCGTGCCGTCAGCGGCTGCGGTTACAGAAGCACCTGCCTCTGCGGCAATGTCAATGCCGTTGTGGGTACGCCAATCTCGGGTGGTCTGGTTATACAGCAGACAGTCCATAGCATACTCGGCAACGGTGTTGCCTGCCACCGGGGATGCCGTCTTGCCCAAAGCAGCCGGTGTGGTACTGGGCGTGGTGGGTAATGTGGAGACCTGGGGTGTTTCGTTTGGTTCGGTTACACCCACCGGGATCTCACCACCGGGATCCAAAGTGCCGATTACGGTGTTGTCCGGATCCTGCAGGGCAGGTTCCGGTTTGCTGGCGTTCCAGTAGTATAGAAAGCCGGAAATTACGATGGCAAACGCACACAGCCCAAGGGCTATGTAGTAGCCCTTGCCGCTGAAACGCTCGCCGGATGATTGTTTGCTCATATTTAAGCACCTCCTATGGCAAGTATTACCTGTTTTTTGCAAAATAAACATTTTTTTGAAAAAAGTGTTCGTTCTGCCTTTTTACACCGGTAAACATGCGGAAATTACTTGACTATCGGCGCTTTTCCCTCTATAATGTAGGGAGTTATGGAAATTTTTATCCAAGAAAGGGTTTTGTATTATGGCAAAGGAATTTAAAATTACCAGTCGTCGTCTGGAAGATCTGGAAAAGGAACTAAATTATCTGAAAACTACCCGCGAGCGGGAGATCGCTGCAATGATCGCCGAAGCCCGCTCCTATGGTGACTTGTCCGAAAACTCCGAGTACGATGCCGCCAAGAACGAGCAGGCAAAACTGTATGGTCGCATCGCTGAGATCGAGGATATCCTCTCCCACGCCGTTATCATTGAAGACGAAAATGAGGCGAATGGCCTGGTTGGCTTGGGCTGCAAGGTTACTGTGGAAGATCCCGAGTCCGGCGAAAAGACTGTTTACACCATCACCGGTTCTCAGGAAGCCAATCCTATGGAAGACAAGGTTTCCGATGAATCTCCCTTTGGCCGCGCAATGATCGGCAAAGCCGCCGGTGATACCTTCACCGTCAATGCGCCTTCCGGCTCTTACACCCTGAAGGTGCTGGAAGTTTCCCGGGAGGGTTAATATGGCAAAGTTTGAACCCCAGGCAGAACTGCCCGTTTCCGAACAGGCGCAGATCCGCCGTGAAAAGTTAGCAGCGCTGCAGGCTGAGGGCAGAGATCCGTTCCTGCAGACAAAGTTTGATTTTGATGCCTATTCTGTACAGATCAAAGAAAACTACGACACTTATGAAGGCAAGATCGTCCGGGTCGCAGGCAGACTGATGAGCAAACGCGGCCAGGGTAAAGTGATGTTCTGCGATCTGCAGGATACTGCCGGCCGCATCCAGTTGTTTGTTAAGATCGACGAACTGGGTGAAGAGGAATATGCATTCTTCAAGAAAAACGATATCGGCGATATCGTAGGCGTAGAGGGCGAGGTCTTTAAAACTAAGACAGAGGAGATCTCCATCCGGGCAAAGAAAGTGACCCTGCTTTCCAAGGCCCTGCTGCCCCTGCCCGAAAAATACCATGGACTGACCGATAAGGAGATCCGCTTCCGTCAGCGCTATGTGGACTTGATGGTCAACCCTGAGGTAAAGCGGAATTTTGTGATCCGCTCTCAGTTCATTAAGTTTATGCGTAATTACCTCGATAATATGAACTATATCGAGGTAGAGACCCCGGTGCTGAATACCATCGCCGGTGGCGCAGCCGCCCGTCCCTTTATTACCCACCATAACACTTTGGACATTGATATGTTTATGCGTATCGCTACCGAACTACCCCTGAAACGGTTGATCGTAGGCGGTATGGATCGGGTATATGAGATCGGCAGAATCTTCCGCAATGAGGGAATGGATCCCAAGCATAATCCAGAATTTACTACCGTGGAACTTTATCAGGCTTACGCCGATTTCCACGATATGATGGACATCGCCGAGGGTATCATCTCCGGCGCAGCCAAAGAGATCCTGGGCACTTACGAAGTGGAGTGGCTGGGCGAGAAGATCGACTTGACCCCCGGCTGGCGCCGTATGACTATGGTAGAGGCGGTCCGGGAATATGTGGGCATCGATTTTGATGCTATCTCCGACGATGCCGAAGCCGTGGCAGCCGCCAAGGCAAAGGGCGTGGAATTGGCAGATGCCGCCGAGAAGACTTGGGGCAATGCTTTGTACGCCTGCTTCGATCAGAAGGTGGAAGAGCATCTGATCCAGCCTACTTTTATTACTATGTATCCTGTGGAGGTCAGCCCCCTGACCAAGCGCAGCCCCATCGATCCCCGTTTGACCGAGCGTTTCGAACTGTTCGTCTGCCACAGCGAGTTGGCAAACGCCTACTCCGAACTGAACGACCCCGTTGACCAGAGAGACCGCTTTATGAAGCAGGTAGAGCAGCGGGAGCGGGGCGACGACGAGACCGAAATGCTGGACGAGGATTTCCTCAATGCATTGGAGTACGGTATGCCGCCCACCGGCGGTATGGGTATGGGCATTGACCGCTGTGTTATGCTCCTTACCGGCACCGACACCATCCGGGAAGTCATCTTGTTCCCCACAATGAAACCCCTCGCAGAGTAATATTAAGGCGAAAACGCTTATTTCAAGGCGTTTTCGGCTTTTTGTTTATCCAAATTATTGCTTAAAAATGTGGTTTACGACAGATTTACGACGAATGAGCAGTTAACAGACCTTGGAAATTACGACAAAAAAGTGTCGTGAACGCAATGTATCAACAGGATTACCGCTTACATAAGAAATAGAACCGAATAGATGAAAAACGAGATTTTTCATAATTGAAATGCTATAATTCAGTAAACGCATTCACGGAAAGGACAGATTGTATGTATGCCATAAGGACTGCTAATCTAACTAAAAAATATAAGGATATCATTGC
>JAZQBF010000150.1:0-7218 GCA_045545615.1 Faecousia sp. | reverse complement strand
GGCGACGGCGTTCAGTGCGCTGCCAAGCACGCCGGTTCTATCCCGGTGTATCCGTCCAACGATACCATGTTCCTGGGCGAAGCCGCCCGTTTTGGTGTTTGGGAAGAGGCTTGCCGCTTCTGCGGTCAGTGTGTGCTGGGTTCCACCGGTGCTATCTGCCCCATTACTCAGTGCGCCAAGAGTCTGGTCAATGGTCCTTGCGGCGGTCAGAAGAACGGACACTGTGAGGTCAACCCTGAGAACCCCTGCGCTTGGATCAAGATCTACGAGCGCCTGGAAGCCACAAATCAGTTGGATAAACTGACCCAGACCAGAGAAGATAAGGGCTTTGAGAAGGTCGCTTATCCCAGAACTATTACATTAAGGGGGAAGAAATAATGAGTTTACTGAAAGACGCACTGGAAAACAGTAAATTTGGTATTACCGCCGAAATGGCGCCCCCCAAGGGTTGCGATTTCTCTGAGCAGATGGAAGCCGCGGAACTGCTGGCAGGCAAGGTCCACGGTGTCAATGTTACTGATATGCAGTCTGCCAGTTTGAAGGCTACCGGCTTAGGCCTGTGTATCAAACTGAAGCAGGCAGGCGTTGAGCCGATTCTGCAGATGACCGGCCGTGACCGTAACCGTATGGCACTGATGGGCGACGCATTGGCTGCCGCCGCTTTCGGCATCGATACAATGCTGGCTCTTACCGGCGACCACCCCGTGGTTGGCGACTGTAAGGACACCAAACCTGTTTACGATTTGGACTCTGTGGGTATTCTGAAGATGCTCACCAAAATGGAGGAAACCGGCCGTGACTGCGGCGGCAATCCCCTGGCAGGTAATGTGGTGGATAAGGAAACCGGCGAGATCACCGATAAGTCCGCAACACCCAAGTTCTACAAGGGCGCTTCCGTAACTCCTGTTTACGAGCCTCTGTTTCTGCAGATCAATAAACTGCGCCAGAAGGTAGATGCCGGCGCTATGTACATCCAGACCCAGGGTATTTTCGACTTGGATACATTCAAGCGCTTTATGGAAGAAGTGGACAAGGCAGGCATCAAGGCCCATATTATGGCAGGTATCATTCCGCTGAAGGCAGCCGGTATGGCAAAGTATATGAACGAGAATGTTCCCGGTATTGATGTACCCCAGGATATGATCGACCGCCTGGCTGCGGCTGCCGCAGAAGGTAAGGAGAAGGGCATCAAGGGTCTGCCCATGAAGATGGGCATCGAGATGGCGGCAGAGATGATCGCCAAGATCAAAGACGAGAAACTGTGCGACGGTGTCCACATTATGGCAATCGGCGCAGAGAAGAATGTCCCCACCATCCTGGAAAAGGCCGGTCTTTCTATCTGAATTTGACATAAATAAACGGCTGCTATCGGCAGCCGTTTTTTATGTTGTTGGGGCAATCAATGATCGCCCGTATGTGTCATTGCGAAGCGGCGTAGCCGCTGTGGCAATCTTATGTACAATCCAAATAAAATCTCCCATCCGCAACAAAGGGATGGGAGAAATTTTTATACGTTGAACAGGAAGTTGACGATGTCGCCGTCTTTCATTACGTATTCTTTGCCTTCGCTCCGGACTAAGCCTTTGCTCTTGGCGTTGGCCATCGTGCCGCATTCTTTCATATCCCCAAAGGCAATGACCTCAGCCCGAATAAAACCGCGCTCAAAGTCGGTGTGGATCTTGCCGGCTGCCTGGGGTGCTTTTGTGCCTTTCTTGATGGTCCAGGCGCGGCATTCATCGCTACCGGCGGTGAGGAAAGAAATCAGACCCAGCAGCGCGTAAGAACTCTTGATGAGTTTGTCCAAACCGGATTCGTTGACACCCAGTTCTTCCATAAACATTGCCTTTTCTTCCGGATCGTCCAGTTCAGCAATGTCCGCTTCCAACTTGGCGCAAATGGGGATCAACTCACTACCTTCTTCGTCAGCAAGGGCTTTTACCGCCATATAGTGCCGGTTGTTTTCCGGCTCGTTGATCTCGCTTTCTGCCAGGTTGCCCACATAGATGGTCTTTTTTAAAGTCAGCAGATCAGATGTGCCGATCAGCGCCATATCGTCTTCTGTACCGTCGAAGGTGCGAGCCAGTTTGCCCTGATTCAAGTGCGCCAGCAGTTCGGTGAACAGTTCTGCTTCCCGGGCAAATTTCTTGTCGCCGCCCTTCATAGCCTTTTGTGCCTTGTCGATGCGGCGCTCCACCATTTCAATGTCCGCCATAACCAGTTCCAAATTGATGATCTCAATATCACGCAAAGGATCGGTGCTGCCTTCTACGTGAGTCACATTGGAATCTTCAAAGCAACGGACAACGTGAACGATGGCGTCGGTGGTACGAATGTTACTTAGGAATTTGTTGCCAAGACCTTCACCCTTGCTTGCACCCTTTACCAGACCGGCGATGTCCACAAATTCAATAACCGCGGGGGTCAGTTTCTTGGGATTGTGCAGTTCTGCCAGCCAGTCAAGCCGTTCATCGGGAACGGAAACTACGCCCACATTGGGGTCAATGGTGCAGAATGCATAGTTATCCGCAGGCACACCTGCGTTGGTAATGGCATTAAACAGAGAAGACTTGCCTACATTGGGAAGTCCCACGATACCTAATTTCATTTATTTTACTCCTTAAACTGGAAAATTCTTATCAATCACAGATTTTAACACACTTTGCTCCGGTTTTCAACTGAGAATTTAAGACTTTCGCTTGTATTTTGCGCAATAATGCGATGGGGGCGTGCCGGTGATCTTGGTGAACTTGTAGGAAAAATACTGCGCAGAGGAGAAACCAAGTTCCTCGGAAATTTGGGTAATACTCTTTTCGCTTTCATGGAGCATCTTTTTCGCCGCCTGGATTTGGGCGTTGGTGATGGCTTCGCTGATACTGATGCCCGTAGCCTCTTTATAAAGGGAAGAAAGCCGCGCCCGGCTGTAGTGAAAATAATCAGCAATGGACTGTACGCTCAACTGTCCGGAAAGATTCTCTTGTATGTAAGTGGTGACTTGGTCGGTCAGATAAGTTTGAAATGCCTTGTGGAACTGGCGGGAAGATACAACATTGCCTTGTTCCATAGTGGCATTCCGGAGCAAAAGTATCAAAAATTGCTCCAAATAACAGCAGATCATTTGCTCCGCGCCCACAGGGGAGTTGGCGCTGGGGATAAAACGGAACAAATGCAGCCGTTCCATTTGGGGAACAAAGGAATCCTGCAATTCCCGAATCATACCTTCCACCAAAGAAAAGGTTGCATCTGTGGCGCACAAAATGGTATTTTGAAGGGAAAGAAGATAATTGTCATTGTTGCAGGTAAAGGACAGCACGAAAGTCCTTGCGTTGGCATCTTCAATATTCAAACTGTGGCCGATACCCGGCTGGATCAGGATCAGTTGCCCTTGTTCCAGCGTGACGGCGTTTTCTCCGTGATTTACAAAAACAGAGCCGTTTAAGCAAACAACCAATTCCCAGGCATCCTGATGGGCGTGGTTTCGGGCGGCAGGGTGACAGCCGGGGATATAGTCGGCAGATACGATCGCCTGAACAGAAATGATTCTGGATAGCCAGTATTTTTCATATTGGATCGCCATAACTGTTCCTCCTTGATCTTTTGTGCAGATATTATAACATAAAAAACCGATTTTGTACAAATTTATAATAGCATTTTACAAAATCATAAATTATAATGATAATATCGAATTTACATGGCATTTTCCCTTCGTTATAATCAAGATATAAAATCGATTATAGGAGGTATTGAAATGGCATTTAAAACCGTGTTTCCTTTTGAGCCTGCCGAATGGCTGCCCATTCGGGATCAAGCGCTGCTTGACGATCTGGTCGATAAAGATCTGACCCAGTATCAGGGCAAAATTTTTGAAAATCCCGATTTCGATTTCCAGATGGTGTGGGATGTTCGTAACTACTTTGTGACCGATCTGTTCCATCGCATTCGTATGTCTGATGTGAATGATGAAAAATTGGTAGTGATCCTGCCTAATCCGGAAAATCCTGTATACATCAGCGTTGTGGAGAACCTGAATAAATACAATGTCAGTTGCCGCAATGTTCACATTTTCTTTGTAGACGAGTTTGCCAACGAGAAAGGCGATGTTGCTCCTTGGCAGAGCCCCTACAGCCGGGCCGGTCAGTTTATGAAGGCATTCTACTTCCGTTTAAGAGAATCTCTGCGTATGCCTATGGAGCAGATCCATTTCTGGACCAAGGAAAACTACGCGACCTACGGCAATCTGATCGATGCTGAAGGCGGCGCGGATATGGCATATCTGGTTCTGGGCTGGGCAGGCGGTATTGGCTTTATCGATGCGGAAAGTTTCCCCGCAGAAACAATGGATGAATTCCTGAATATGGGCAGCAGCTATGTTCCCGTTACTTTGGAGAACGGCGCTATGGAATCTATGCGCGGTATGTTCGGCTGCAGTGGTGATGTAGGCAATGTGCCTCCCTGCGCAGTGACCATCGGTCCGAAGGATATTGCCAAGGTCAAGTATGCAATGCATATGGAATTCCTCTCCTCTGTGGGCGGAACGGTTTCCTATCAGAAATTCCCTCTGAAACTGGGCTTGCTGGGTCCCGTAGATCCCAAAAACCCCTCTTGCCTGATGCGTCTGTATCCCGGTACTTGCTATGCAACACCCGAGGTGGCGGGTTATACACCCTTCAGACTTGATAACGAATGGCTGATTGATACCATTGAAGAAATTCGCAAGAAGGAGGAGCGGTAATATGAACCGTAATTTGTTTGACTTTGAGCCTGCTGTGTGGCTGCCTACCAAAGATAAGCATGTTTTGGAGTATTGCCGGAACATTAAGCGGGAAGAGATGGAATTTACCAACGCCAATGGCTATAGCATCCGTGTTGTGCCCCATCCCTCCAGCGCAGTAACGGCAGAACTGTTTAACTGGATCTACCGCTCTGATGTGGAGGATAAGAAGACAGTTATCGTGTTCCCCAACTCCTGGAGAAACATTTATACCGCTGCTGTGCAGATGTGTAACCGTTATAATATCTCCGGTAGAAATATTCACGCATTCTGTATGGACGAGTATGCGGACCAGGACGGTAATGTTGCGCCTATTTCTTACGGCGCATCTCTGGGTGGTTGCTTCCTGCGGGAGTTCTACCTGCAGTTCCGTGAGGATCTGCGTCCCCCGCTGAGCCAGATGCACTACTATACCAATGATAATATCAGTCACTACTCCGATCTCATTGACGAGACCGGCGACGGCGGCGCGGACCTGCTGATCTCCGCTACCGGCTGGATCGGCCATACTGCCTTCATCGACCCCGATACCAGAGCGTTTAAAGCAGATACCTTGGAAGAGTTTATGCAGATCCCTGCAGGCTTCGTGGACAACCACCGTTTGACTATCGCCCAGAATTCCGGCGGTAGAAGCGGCGATACATATCATACTGCCCGTTACTCCGTCTCTATCGGTCCCCGTGACATTGTTCACGCCCGTGAGCATTTGGAGCGCCACGATTTAGGCTGGCTGGGCGGCTATAGTTCCTGGGAGCGTATGATCTCCCGTCTGCAACTGTACGGACCGGTGTGTAAAGAAGTACCTGCATCCTTGTTCCAACTGACTAAGGGTACAATCTATGTTAGCGAGGATATGGCTCGTCCCATTGAGCCTATGTTCGATATCGAATACTAATTGGCATTGTGCCGCACCGCTTTTGCTGTGCGGCACATCGCCGTACTTAAAGGAGATCGCTATGAAGGCAATTATCAATACAAAACTAGTTATGGAAGGCGGCATTATTTGGGATGGCGTTCTTCTGTACGAAGGGGATAAGATCATAAAAGTAGGCGCTGCTGCGGATATTACCGTACCTGCGGACGCGGAAGTGATCGACGCCAAGGGTAAGTATACCGCCCCCGGTTTGGTGGATATCCACAACCACGGCGGCGGCGACTGGCTCTTTGCGGAGAACCCGGAATATTGCAGCGAGTATTTTATCAAACACGGTGTTACGACGGTGCTGCCTACATTCTATCACAATCTGGATATGCGGGCGATGCTGGAAGGCGCAGAAAAGGTGCGAAAAGCATCCAAGACCGGCGCAGGCAAAATAATGGACGGACTGTATATGGAAGGACCCTTTATGAATTTAATGGGCAGTTTCCAGAGCGAAATGAAGTGGAGCGGCGATATCAAGGCAGAGACGTATGTTCCTTTGGTGGAAGGTTTGGGAGATCTGGTCCGTGTTTGGGCGATCGATCCTGACCGGAATGGTATCGAAGAATTTATGCAGTATGCCTGCGAAAAGACGCCCTGTGCGATTTTTGCCCACGGTCATTCCCGCAGCACATCGGAAGCCATCCGCGCTATTGCCCACTATGGCGTTAAGGTTCGCACCCATATCACCGACTCCGGTGGCTGCAGAGGCCGCGCTCAGGGTACACCCGGCGCAGGCGGTGATGAATACTGTCTGTATGAACCGGATATGTATGCCGAATTGATTTGCGACGAAAATGCGATCCATGTGGTTCCGGATCTGATCAAGATGATCGTCCGGACCAAGGGCGTGGAGAAGATTTGTCTGATCTCCGATTCTATGCCCAGCCGCACCAATTACAAAAACAACGAAGAAATGGGCATTTGGTATGGCTCTGATCTGAACTATGATGACGAGGGCAAACTGGCAGGCAGCCGTATGACACTGGAGAACGGTGTGCGCAATATGATGACCCACACCGGTTACGGTCTGTGCCACGCAATCCGTATGGCTTCTTTGAACCCGGCGAAACTCTTAGGTATTGACCGCCGGGTGGGCAGCCTTGCTGCCGGTAAGACCGCAAATATGATCATCATCGACGATATGGTCCATGTGGAAAAGGTGATCCTGCAAGGTGAGTTGGCTGTAGAAAACGGCCAGGTGTTGATTTGAACGGGAGGATATTATGGCGCTGTTTGAAGTAACTGATTATGATAAGAAAATTTACGAGGAAGAACTGAAAGACTTTCTGCCTGATAAGTTTATTGACATCCATACCCATCTGTGGTGTAAGGAATTTGCCGATGGCGGTGTTACCAGAAGTAAAAACAAAGGCTTGGTCAAATGGCCCTCTTTGGTTGCCGACACCAACCCCATTGAAGATCTCCAGGAGACCTACCGCTTGCTGTATCCCGGCAAAGAGGTTTCTGCCCTCTGCTTTACCACCCGTATCCCTTACGATAAGAATAACGCCTATGTGGCAGAAAGCAC
>JAZQBF010000149.1:0-9622 GCA_045545615.1 Faecousia sp. | reverse complement strand
TTATCAATACAGTTGCCATAACATCCGTTTCCTTTGCTTGTTCTTCAAATTCCGATTTATCGGGGTGTTCGTCAGAGGTGTCATCCTGAGCGACCAACGGGAGCCGAAGGATCTTTCCCGTCCAAAAAACGAACTGCGAAGATTCTTCGATGCGGTTGCCACAGGCAACCTTGCTCAGAATGACACGTTATTTGAGATCTCTTAAATTTATAACTGCTCCGCAAACCGGAAATTATCTGTAAGTATCAAAAAGACGGCTGCGTTGGCAGCCGTCTTGATTGGTTCTTGCGTTTATCTGCGGCGGCTCTTGGTCCGATGGTCGGAATACTGCCGAATGGAGGAGATCTTGCTGTCGGACTCTGTCATAAAAGCCTTCAGTTTTTCCTCGAAAAGTTGATCAGCGGTTTTCGGCGCAGGGGGCGGGGTAGGTGCCCGGGGCGTTCTGGGCGTAAATTGCCGGGGCGCGGGGCGCTGTTCGGGCTTTGCCTCCAGGCGCTTGATAGAAAGGTTCACTTTTCCGCCGTCAACACCCAAAACCAGCACTTTCACATCCTGACCTTCGGTCAGATGTTCCCGTACATCGCTGACATAGGCGTTTGCCACCTCGGAAATATGTACCAAGCCGGTCTTATTTTCGGGAAGGGCGATAAATGCGCCAAAATTCGTGATCGATTTTACCTTGCCGTCTAAAACGGCGCCTACGGTTAACTCCATATACTGCGTAAATCCTCCATTTATTTGCCGGTGGTGTCAGCGGGAACATAGAAAATCGTGTCCGGCGGCACAAGGCCCAGTTCTGTGCGGGCGATATGCTTCACACCTTCTACAGTACCCAGTTGGGCGATGTAGTTTTCCAGCGCTTTATTTTCCTGCTCCAATTCTGCGGCGGCGTGGCGGCTTGCTTCGTAATCGGATTCTGCCTTGCGCAGTTCTGCCCGGAGCACCAGAAGACACACGGAGCAGATCACGATCGCCGTGATCACCACACACTTGACCAGGGAGGAACTGCGCTGATACACCAGCCTGACCCGGCTGAGAACGCCTGCTTGCTTGGCCATCAGAAACACCTCCGGTACTTCGCCGTAAAAACTGACGATTTATAAAAAACATTGTACCCGCTTTTTTTGCCCTTGCCAAGAGGAAAATGCAAAAAATTTTGATTTTTTCAAAAATTTTTTTAAAAGGATAGAGAAAAAATGTAAAAATCTGCCGTAAAACCTTCCAAAAGAGGGCAAAAACCGGTCGCAGCAGCCTGCCCAAAGATATTTCTTCCAAAATGACCCCCAGGCAAATACCCACACTATGCTCTGGGCGCAGGTCGCCCCGGCACACAGCAAATGCCATATATAATAATGTATAAAAAGCCGCCGGCAAAAAAAGCAGATCGCTCAAATGGCGGTGGGCAGGTCGCAGCGGACGCAAAAAGCCGTAATAGATCCCCAAAATCCCGCCCAGGAGCAGAGAGATGCCAAACCGGGCGGCAGCAAGCCGGGGGTTCATCGGAAGAACCGGCCAAAACCCCGACCGCGCTCCTGCTGGTAGCACAGACTGCACACTTGCCCGTCCACAGCCAGTTGCCCGCCGTCCGGGGAGAGATTTTTCAGTCGCAGGTCAATTCCCTGTACCACCAGCGTCCCCAGAGAAGTGCGCAAAATTACGGCGGTGTCGTCAAAACTGACTACTTCCGCTACCCCGGTCATAGTCAGATGATTCCGTTCGTTTAGGGTCAGGGCGTGGGGCAATTGTAAATTTTCCGTCGCCATAGAAGCCCTCCTTTCCTGGAAAAGCCTATGCGCAAAGAAAGGAGAATATGTCAATTCCAAATTCTGCATCGTACCTAAAAACCTCCCTTGTGTAAAGGGAGGTGGCTTTTGCAAAGCAAAAGACAGAGGGATTGTCCTAAGAAATAACAACGCTCTCAATTACTTCTTACAAAGAGGTAACGCAATCCCCCACCGCTGCGCGGAGCCCCCCTTTACACAAGGGGGCCATTGATGCGCCTAACCAACGGCTCGCTAAAGTAGATTTGTCCAACTCGTTGCGGCTGTAGGGTGAAAGGCGATTTTTCGGTTTTTCGGCGCAAAATGGCGCGCTGGTTTTGCACAGATTTATCAACAATTTGGGGCAAATACAACAAAATTTAAGGGCAAAACGCACAAAAATGAGAGAATTAATTGTCTATTTTGTTTTCCGAAAAATCTTGAAAAGATGACTATTGTATGGTATTATAATGATAACTATACCTCGGAGTGCCCCGTTGTGCTGAGTGCCGCGGCGCGACAAGCGGGCGAAGAGGACAAGTTTACACCCACGCTGTGGGTGTATTTCGCCTTGCTATAATACGATGCGGCCGCTCAATGCATGGGGCGGTCTGTTGTTTTGTACGGGGCAAAAGAAACACCGATAACGGCGCATTCCGGAAGTTCCCGGGATGCCAACTGTATCCCCAATACGGGGACGGTGTCATATAGCGCACCGGTGTCAATTCCCCGGTGTCATTGCGAAAACGCGAAATACCTTCCCCTCGGGGGAAGCGATTGGGGAATGACAAGGGCGCTGTCTGACAAAAGGCCTCTTTGTTGAGGATGTGGTTGGTATTCCGTGAGCGGAAGGGAATATCCGTTATCGGTGTTTCTCTTTTCCCGGAGCCGGGTGGCTCCAACCAATAAAAGGAGGGAAAAATCAAGTGAAAACAATTGGCAAAAGATTGCTGAGCCTGGCGGTCGTGCTGTTCATGGTCCTTTCCATGATCCCCGCACAACCTGTCCATGTTCACGCAGCAGAAACAGAGCCGGAAGTAACCGGCAATGTTATCACACTTGGTATCTCCGCTACCGGCGCAGACTACAACACCCTTGAAGCGGCGTTGGCAGCAGCGCAGGACGGCGATACCATTCAGATGATCGGTGATATTTCCGAAAACTCCCAGCGGACAGTCGATAAGAATGTTACGCTGGACGTAAACGGTCATACGCTGACTCTGACAGAAAGCGGTAGATTGAATTTCAGCACGGGTGTTGATTTCACATTTACCGACAGTTCTAAGGCAGTTGACGCAGAGGGCAACGTCACCTATGGCGGCGGCATTTGCTTAAACGGCAACCCTTCAACAGCCTATATGTATTTCGGCAACACTGCAAATTGCGGCATCAAGGTTACCTTTGACGGTGTTAAACTTTATAACGCATCTGCGGTTGCAAAACAAATTATGAACAGTGGCGCTTCTGCCACAGGCATTACGGTCACCCTGAAGAACCAGGCGCTGTTTGATATCAACAACTATGCGACTGCGAAATCTCAGGTTTCCTTCGGCTTTACCCGTAAGGGCCATGCGCAGTTTATCATCGAGGATTCCACTTTCCTGTATAACGATGATAATGCTTACGCAACCGTAATGGAAGGCGCAGACCTGTATGTAAAGAATTCTGTGATCACACACAGCAATATGTACCGGCACTATCTGGCATGTAGCGCTACTTATGTAGATTCTCAGGTCACATATGGTACCGGCGTATTCTATGCAGGCGGCCTTTCCGGCGGCAATGATGTGTATATGGCATTGGGCAATACCACCATTGCAGCGCCCGGTCTGACCACCACCGGTCAACTTTATTTCTATGCAGAGCCTACCGCAACCGTTACCAGCGGAACGGCAACTGCATTGGCGGCAAGAGTAGAACAATCTGACGGCACAGTTGTCTACGCCGCCACTAAGGATGAGGCATTGGCTGCAGCAACAGCCGGTTCTAAGCTGTTTATCTATGGCGGCACATGGGACAGCGTACCGGTGATCGACGGTGTGACTGTAGAAGTAACTGGCGGCACCTTTACTTCTGTACCCACCAACGTTAAAGAAGGTTACAATATCTTCACTGTTACCGGCGGCTATAAGGTTATGGCTTTGGCAGACGATGTGACTGCTGTGATCGCCACCGCAAGCGGCATTATCATCAAGCAGTACACCGATGATATTACCTATAACCATATCGCTACCGTGTTAGATGGCCAGACTCTGGTTCTGTATGCAGATGCAGAAATGAGCCTTGTCGACTGGAGAACTACTAACGGCGAAAACATCACCATCGATGTTAATGGCAATAAGTTGACCGTTTTGGACGGCTCTTATGCATACATCAATCCCGGTTCTGTCACCTTTACCGACAGCAAGTTTAATATGCCTGCTGACAAGGACGAGGCAGAAACTTATGCCCAGGCATATACCGGCGGTGTTGAGATCCAGGGCTCTCTGGCTCCCAAGAACTTCTTCATGATGTATGCCGGCGCGAGCCTCACCTTCGACAGCGTGAAGTTCTACACCAACTTTGTGGAGAATGCAGGCATTTATGCTGCCTTTGCTACCTATCAGACCTGTGCAGATGACACAATTACCGTTAAGGACAGTTATCTGGACCTGACGACAGGCGGTTCCGGCACCAGTTATGTCTTTGCTGCGCCTAAGGCTGCAACACCGATGAACCTGATCATCGACAACTCTATTGTCAAAGAGTCCGGTGAAAAGACTACCGGTCGTCAGTTCGCCCGTTATGCCAATGTAACCATCAACGACAGTAAGATCGTTACAAGCGGCCATAACTATGTGTTTATCTACACCACCGGCGAAGTAAGCAACACAACCATTATTTCCGACGATGCAAACTACTTCCTGTATCAGACAGACGCAGGTGTTGCAAGTTTGGATGCAGATACATTCTATGTAGACGCTACTTCTGTTATCGATTCCGACAACGGCAAGAACGTTGGCACCAAGGGCAAACTGGTTGCCCATGTTTGCGCCCAGTTCCCCGGCGCACTGCAGCCCAACTCCACCGACGGTGAGCACACTGCAGTAGATGTTCCCGGTAAGGACGCTACCTGCGCAGAGCCCGGCTACACTGCCGGCACCAAGTGCTCTGTCTGTGGCGTTGTGATCTCCGGCATGGAAGAGATCGGCACTACCAGTGAGCATACCTGGGGCGATTGGGAAGTCATTACCAACGCTACCTGTGGCGCAGCAGGTGAGCAGAAGCACACCTGTACCGTATGTGGCGCAGAAGAAACTGCTCCCATCGATGCTACCGGCGTTCACACCCCCGGTGAGGACGACGGCGACTGTACCACAGAAGTTATCTGTACTGTCTGTGGTGGCGTGGCCATCCCCGCATCTGCCGGACACGTGGCAGAAGAGGATGACGGCGATGTTTCCACCGCTGTGAAATGCCAGAACTGTGATGTGATCGTGGTAGAAGCCATCGACGCAGTTGCAGAGATCTGGAAAGACGGCGCTCTGGTTGGCCATCTGGAAGCAGATGACACCCTGGGCGATGTGATCGATGCAGGCGATATCCGCAGCAAGGGTTACACCATTAAGTTGCTGAAGGATGCAGAACTGATCACAAAAACCAACGTTACCATTACCGCGGCTACTGTATTCGATCTGAACGGTCATAAGTTGACCATGGGCGAAACCGGCTATCTGTATGTCCAGGCTAGCCTGACCTTTACAGACAGCACTTCTTCCGGTGAACTGTATATCACCGGTCCCAGCGGCGACAAGACCATCAACTCCAGTAATGCCAAGGCCAAGCATATCTTTGCTGTGAGCAAGAATGCCCCCACACTGACCTTCGAGAATATCAAGGTCACCCTGCGGGATGACTACGCCGGCGGCGGCGCGTTCATCAGCATTAGCGACGGCATCACCGGCGCAACCTTCAATTTCACCAATGTTGATTTTGATGTTGTGAAATTGCGCAGCATGTTCCTTTACGGCGCTAAGGAAGTTGCCAACTATGTAAACATCTCCGATTCTACCTTTGATTTCGAAGATGCAAACGGCACAAACTTCCTCTATGCTGTTATTGTTGATGTTCAGGATACCACTATCGTTGCCAATAACGGTAACCGTATTTTCAGTTTCGCTCCCGGCACTGTCAGCAATACGGACATCACCGTGACGGAGTTCCAGACTCTGTCCATGACCTATTACGACGAAAAAGAAGAGCATATGGCCTGGCTGAAAGAGCAGGGTCTGCCCACCACGCTGACCTTCGACAAGGAATGCTCCTTGAATGGCGGTCAGATCCAGGATGCAGAGGGCTATGAGACCTTCGTCCACGTCTGTAGCACTGTTGAAAATGTCACCGGCGCTACTTACTACGGCGAGCACGTTGCAGGCGAACCCGTGGAAGAAGAAGGCTTCATGGTTACCTACTGTACTGTATGTAACAAAGAAGTCAGCCGCGAGGCTCTGGCTTGCCAGCACGGCGCGCTGGCTAAGACCGACGCCGTTGCAGCAGATTGTGACGATGCCGGTTGCGCAGAGTACTGGTACTGCTCCGACTGCGATGTCTACTTTGCAGACGAATCTGCCGAGACTAAAATCGAAGATTTCGATGCATGGAAGGCAGAAGGCGGCGCAGGCTACGTTGCACCTCTGGATCACGATTATGTAGCAACCAGACACGAGCCCACCTGTTCTGCAGCAGGCTCTATCGACTATGCATGTTCTCGTTGTGACAGCGAGTACTCCACCGTGCTGGAGAAACTGCCTCACACTCTGACTCAGGTCGAGGCTAAGGCTCCCACCTGCACTGAGGCTGGCTACGAAGCATACGAGTACTGCTCCGAGTGCGACTACACCACCTTCAAAGAAATCGCAGCAACCGGTCACACCAATGCTGCGGCTGTTGAAGAGAATCGCGTTGAGGCTACCTGTACTGCTAAGGGCTCTTACGACATGGTCGTATACTGCTCCGTATGTAACGCAGAACTGAGCCGCGAATCCTTCGAGATCGACATGATCCCCCACACCGAGGGCGAAGTTGTTATTGAAAACAACGTCGATCCTACCTACAATGAAGCCGGTTCTTACGACGAGGTTGTTTACTGCTCCGTCTGTAACACAGAACTGAGCCGCAAGAACGTCACTGTTCCCGCTCTGACCGGCGCTGTTGCCGAGATCGAGGGCGTGAAGTACGGCACTCTGGCTGATGCGATCGCAGCAGCAGAGGCTGGCGATGTTGTTACTTTGATCGCTTCTGTTGAACAGGATGCAATGGTCTCCATCAGCAAGAGCATCACGCTGGATCTGGGTGAGTACAACATCACCCGTACCACCGAGAACACTGGCGCACCTGCTGTCTTTGTAAATGGCGGCGCTACTGTTACCATCACCGGTAACGGCACTGTTACCGCTTACGGCCCCGCAGTTTGGGCTTTGAACGGTAATGTGATTATCGCAAGCGGTAACTACGTTGGCGGCACCTATGCTGTATATGCAAGCGGCGCTTCCGAAGTTACCATCAACGGCGGTACATTCTCCAGCAACGACAAGAGCGGCAACATTGCTGCTATCCTGTCTTACAATGGCGCAAATGTCATTATCAACAATGCTGATGTTACAGCAGCAGGCATGGCTGTTCAGGCAGACAGCGGCGATGTAACTATCAACGGCGGTAACTTCTTTGGCGGCAGCCCCGCAGTTTATCTGACCGGCGCTTCCGATGTTGTTATCACTGGCGGTAAGTTCGCTTCCAATGTTGACTATGTGCTGAACATTCAGGATAAGGACAGAGATAACTGTACCATCACTGTTAAGGGCGGCGAGTTCGTTGACTTCAACCCCTTTAATAACGACGCAGAAGGCGCCGGCACCAACTTTGTTGTTGACGGCTTCCACTATGCTGATGAAGATGGCGATGGTATCTTCACCATCCACGTTGAGAACTACACTGCAGTTGTGACCGCTCCCACTTGCTTGGATAAGGGTTACACCACTTACACCTGCACTTGTGGCGACGAGTATGTTGACAACTATGTCGATGCTCTGGGTCACGATTATGTAGCAACCAGAACAGAACCCACTTGTACTGCAGCCGGCTCTATCGACTATGTCTGTAAGAACGATCCTGCTCACAAGTACTCCACTATTCTGGAAATGATTCCTCACACCGAGGGTGAAGTAGTGATCGAGAACAACGTCGATCCTACTTACAACACTGCCGGTTCTTACGACGAGGTTGTTTACTGTACTGTATGTAACGAAGAACTGAGCCGTGAGACCGTCACTGTTCCTGTTCTGACCGGCGCAGAAGCACAGATCGGCAATGTCAAGTACGGCACTCTGGCAGAGGCTGTAGCCCAGGGCGGCACAGTTGAACTGCTGAAGGATGTTGCAACTGATGCAGCGATCGTAGTTGACAAGGCAGTTGTTCTGGAACTGGGTGAATACAATGTAAGCACCACGCAGAACGACACCGTTGGCGACGGCGTATTCCACGTTGTTGCAGGCGGCGACCTGACTATCAATGGCGAAGGCACGATCAACGGTGTTGGCGGTAATGACTACAACATCGCGATCTGGGCAGACGGCGGCAAGGTAACCATCAACGGCGGTACTTATACCAACGTTGGCGCAACCGACGTCACCGGCGATACCCACTTCGACCTGATCTACGTTAAGAACGGCGGCGAGGTCGTCATCAATGGCGGTACCTTCATCGCTGAGAACCCCGCATGGACTCTGAACAGCCACGACACCAAGACCGGTACCATCAAGGTATACGGCGGTGAATTCAAGGGCTTCGATCCTGCAAACAATGCAGCAGAAGGCGCAGGCACCAACTTCCTGGCAAATGCTGAGGACCACACCGCATTGGTTGGCGAGTACTACAGCATCTGCGAAGGCGAGCATGTTGTCGACGCAGCCGTTGCACCTACCTGCACCGAGACCGGTCTGACCGAAGGCAAGCACTGCGCAGAGTGCGGAAAGATCCTGGTTGCACAGGAAGAAATCGCTGCTCTGGGTCACACCGAGGCTGCGGCTGTTGAAGAGAATCGCGTTGAGGCTACCTGCACTGCTAAGGGCTCTTACGACATGGTCGTATACTGCTCTGTATGTAACGAAGAACTGAGCCGCGAGACCTTCGAGATCGACATGATCGCTCACACCGAGGAGATCATCCCCGGCAAGGACGCAACTTGCACCGAAACCGGCTTGACCGAGGGCAAGAAGTGCTCCGTCTGTGGCACTGTCATCGTTGAGCAGGAAGAGATTCCTGTGATCGCTCACACCGCTGGCGCTGAGGTCGAAGCAGAGCGCGTAGAGCCCACTGCTACCGCAGACGGCTACGTCAAGTATGTCGTTAGCTGCGAAATCTGTGGCGCACAGTTGAGCGAGAGAACAGAAGTTCTGCCCGCTACCGGCGTTGTTGTCGCTAAGATCGGCGACGACGAGTACGTCAGCGTACAGGCTGCTCTGGATGCTGCTACCGCAGGCCAGACCGTTACTGTCGTCGCTCCCGCTGAGGAAGCCTACATCATGGTACCCGCAGGCGTCACCCTGGATCTGGGCGGTCAGACTCTGACTGTCGGCTCCGCTGCCTCCTTCGGCACCATCATGGGCGAAGGCAAACTGGCTGTCGGCGAATACGGCTTGGCAATGACCAGCAATGGTACTTATCTGCCTATCTATGAGGGCGATGGTTACGTATTCCAGAATGTTGAACTGGCAACTGGTAAGGCTCACGGCTGGTCCGGAGACGACTATGTCGCTGCATTCTACAACAACAATTCTGCATCTGATAAATACTTGGCCAATGTTATGGTCAGCGGCAACAACAAG
>JAZQBF010000148.1:0-2968 GCA_045545615.1 Faecousia sp. | reverse complement strand
GGAATACTTTGTGTATTTTGGTGTTTTCATAATGAAGAGATGGGGCAAAAGGTCCGTCCAAATCGCAAAAGGTGCGCTTTTAGGGGATGCCACTACTACTATATTACTGGTTAGCCAGGTTGTACTGGGTTGCCCAGCCGTTGACGAATGCAACCTTCACGTTGTCCCAGTTGCCATCGTTGCAGTACTGAACCATTGCGGAGACAACAGCAGCACGCCAGTCGTTGACATTGGGCGTGTAGTTGAAGGTCCAGTCAACAGAGTAGTTGCCAGCATTCAGGTATGCGGCAGCATCGTTGAAGAACACATTCTCGTTAGCAGCAGCCTTCTTGTAGGGGATAGCGCCGAACTGCTCAGCCATGCACTTGGTGCCGGCTTCGGAAGTGACCATCCAGTACATGAAGTCCAGGGTAGCCTTGATGTCAGCCTCGGAAGCCTTGCCGTTCACTGCCCAGCAGTTCTCGGTGCCGGAGCACAGGCCAGCCTTCTCTTCGCCTTCAACGCCACAGTAGATGGGGATCATAGCCAGGTCTTCAGCCTTGATGCCGCCTTCGACCAAACCTGCGAATTCCCAAGTGCCGTTCTGATAGAACACAGCCTTCTTGTCCACGAACTCCTGCTTGGCATCGTACTTGCCGGTAGCCAGGGTGTTGGGAGCAACAGCGGAGTTGTTCATATACAGATCCCAGATGTTCTTGAAGTTATCCAGGTAAGTGCCCTTAATGGTAGCGGGGCACTCGGTCCACTTGTCGTCGCGGCCTTCGTAGTACAGAGGCATATTAGCCAGGTGGCCGGAGAAACGCCAGCTGGAAGAATCATCCAGACCGGAAGAAGTGAATGCGTCGAAGCCCAGTTCGCCAGCGCGGGCGTGGATGTCTTCAACGATGGTCTTCAGGGAAGCGAAGTCCTTGATCTCGGACAGTTCGTAACCAGCCTCTTTCAGCAGAGCCTTGTTGACGATGATGCCGAAACTCTCGTAGCAGTAGCCGATGGAGCAAACCTTGCCGTTTGCATCACGCAGGGTGAAGGAGTCGGTGTTCAGTTCTTTGTAAACATCGGTCTCAGACAGATCGTAGCAGTACTCGCCCCAGGTGTTGACAGCAGCAGCGTTGCCGACGACAAACAGAGTGGGAGCGCTGGACTTATCCATCTCAGCGGTCAGAGTCTCTTCGTACTTACCGGAAGCAGCGGTAACCACCTTAACTTCCACACCGGTCTCGTCGGTGTAGGTCTTTGCGATGGCTTCCAGAGCGTCCTTAGCCTCGGGCTTGAAGTTCAGCCAGTAGACAGAACCCTTTTCCTCGGAGTTGCTAACGCCCTCAGTTGCGTTGCCGGTGGTTCCCTGAGGCTCTTCAGCGGGCTTCTGACAGCCAACGAAGGCGAACAGGGACAGTACCATGGCCAGGCACAGTACCAGAGAAAGAATGCGCTTTTTCATTTTCTTTTCCTCCTAAAATTTTCCTTATTTTTGGAGCCGTGGAAACGATTCCAAATAGGTTGATTTAATCATACACGATTTTTTCCGAAAAAGCAATCGAACTTTGAAAATTTTGTGAACAAGCACAAAATCGTTTTTCATTTTTATGCAACTCGCCCAACGGCGGCGACTCGCCGCCAGGCAGTTGATAGTTGATAGTTGTCAGTTGTCATTGCGAAGCCAGTGCGCACACTGGCTGTGGCAATCTCATCGGTATGCCCCGGCATTTGAAAAATCATTGTGCATTAAAAAAGGACGCGAAAACGCGTCCTTTTTTACTAACCTTTTAAAGTCCCTCGTCATCAACAATCTGCGCCTTCTGGATAATGTCTTCCATTGTAAACTTTGTTTCAGCGGCTAAATCGTAGACATCCCCATACCCCTGGCAAGGCAGATCTCCTTTCTGCGACACAAGGGTACACTGTCCCCGGTCAAGATCCACTTCGTAAACCACCGTGTTGCCGTTAAGGGTCACGGTGAGGGTATTACCGTTGATCGTATAAGTACCCACGCCGTTTTCAAATATCCAATGCCCCAGAGACATAAGGGTATAACATTTTCCGTCTTCTGCAAGGGCGTATCGAATCTCGTATGTCTCATTCGTTTCTTTGTTCAGCACAGAGATACGCCATTTACTGTCAGGCTGCAGCGCATATACCGTCGCCACCGTAGTTTCCGCCGGCGCTGTGGTCTCGTCAAACCAGGGCTGTGTTCCTTCATAGGTTTCCGGCACAGTGACCACGGTTGTTTCCGTAGTACCTGCCGTTGCCATAATATTATGGATAGTTTCCCGATAACAGCCGGTAAGGATGCCTGCCAGTATGGTAACTGCAAGAAGCAATCTGATCTTTTTCATATTTTCGCCTCCAAGAATATACTCTGCTTGAATTATACCACAGCCGGCAAAATGTTGCAAGTATCCGCCGTCAAAACGCCCGCTTTACAAAAGTGTACCTTATCAGTATGTTCGTGCATTGAATCGATAAAATTTGCCCTCTATAATAAAATTATCGAAATATATTTAAGGAGTGTGTCACGATGGATTTTAATTCTACTGTAAAAGGCTCTGCCCTGGAGGGCTTCTACCCTGCCGGCTGGGACTTTGCCAAGATCGATGCCTGCATTGACGCCCCGGAGACCATCCTGGATCGCCAGGCACATTGGAACAAAAACTTTAACCCGGTGATGTGCGACAGCCTGGGTGAATTTGAGACCTATATGGGTCACGAGATCGCCATGCAGATCCGCCTTGCCAAAGAAAGAGGCGAAAAGATCGCCTTTATCCTGCCCGTAGGCCCTATGGGTATGTACAAGTGGGTGGCCTACTTCCTGAAAGAGTGGAATGTAGCCTGCGACCATGTTTACACCTTTAATATGGACGAGTGGGCAGACAGCGAGGGCAACACCCTGGCATCTGACAACCCCGGCGCTTTCCAGTACGCCATGGAGCAGGCGCTGTTCAACCCCCTGGGTGAACTGACCGTTCCCGCT
>JAZQBF010000147.1:0-15042 GCA_045545615.1 Faecousia sp. | reverse complement strand
TAATTCAGTAAACGCATTCACGGAAAGGACAGATTGTATGTATGCCATAAGGACTGCTAATCTAACTAAAAAATATAAGGATATCATTGCGGTAGACCAATTAAATTTGCAGGTTAAAAAAGGCGAATTGTTTTCTCTGCTCGGTGTAAACGGCGCCGGTAAAACAACCACGATTAAAATGCTGTCCTGCCTGACACAACCCACAAGCGGCGACGCTTTTCTGAATGGAAAAAGCATTTGCAAAGATACAGCCGCTGTAAAATCGCTAATAGCCGTTTCTCCGCAGGAAACTGCGGTCGCATCCGGACTCTCGGTTCGAGAGAATCTTGAACTATTGTGCGGTGTTCACGGTTTTACAAAGGACAAGCAAAATGCGAAAATTGCAGAACTGACCAAACTACTCGGATTGGAATCTGTTATCAAGAAAAAGGCAGGTAAAATGTCGGGCGGTTGGCAGCGCAGACTGAGTATTGCCATGGCACTGATCAGCGAGCCGGAGATATTATTCCTTGATGAACCTACACTTGGTCTTGATGTGCTTGCCAGAAGTGATTTGTGGGATTTGATACATTCACTTAAAGGGAAGGTTACCATTATTCTGACAACGCACTATATGGAAGAAGCAGAAACCTTGTCTGACCGTATTGCTATTATGAAAGACGGCAAGCTTCTTGTTTGTGATACTGCTGACAAGATTAAGGAAACGGCAGGAACGGATACTTTTGAGCAAGCATTTATTCGTATTGTTAAGGGGGTGGCAAGATGAGAATGCTCACTTTTGCAAACAGAAATGCGAAAGAAATATTACGAGATCCTCTGACTCTTTTCTTTGGACTTGGCTTTCCCCTTGTTTTGATTTTGTTGTTAAGCGCTATACAAGCAAATATCCCCGTAAAACTGTTTGAAATACAACACCTGACTCCGGGTATAACGGTTTTCGGTTTAGCATTTATGACTTTGTTTTCATCAACTATTATCGCAAAAGACAGAGGCAGTTCGCTATTGCAGCGTTTGTATACAACGCCGCTGACTCCGTTGGATTTTATTCTTGGTTACACGTTGCCGATTATTCCGATTTCTGTCGCGCAATGCATTATCTGCTATGCTGCTGCAATTGTTCTTGGGCTTGATATTACGGTTAATATTTTCTATGCCGTGGTGTTTATTATTCCGGTTTCCGTTCTCTACATCGCATTGGGACTTCTTTGCGGAAGTGTATTGAATGATAAGCAGGTAGGAGGTATCTGTGGCGCGTTACTAACGAATCTTTCAGCGTGGTTGTCGGGTGTTTGGTTTGACCTTGATCTTGTGGGAGGCGTATTTAAGAAGATTGCTTACGCACTTCCCTTTGTTCACGCGGTAGATATGGAACGGGCTGTGCTCGCAGGAGATTATTCAGGAGTTTTCCCTCATCTTTGGTGGGTGCTCGGATATGCCGCTATTCTGCTCGTGTTAGCGGTGCTGCTATTTTTGCGACAAATGAAGAAATAGTAATTATATAGTTTAGGGGACATGTATTTCTTTGTTCAACAATGCAAACACCTTCAAATTTTTACGACAGATTTTACGACAAATGAGATAAAGTTGTGCCACATTATGACAGGTTGTTTCCTGCGATGAAACCACTTTGGATTAACAAATTCAGAAAAAGGCAGGATAAATAAGGGTATAAGATCTATCCCGCCTAAATCCCAACAATGAAGCCTTTGGATTAAAATTAAAGGACTATGGCAGGCGCCATAGTCCTTTTATTTTTGCTTATATTTGTTAAATTAACCGTCTTTCAGTTCTTTGACGTTGCGGATGGGTTCGGCGGGGGTTTCGATATAACGGAACAGGTCTTCCATGGAATTTGTGACAAAATACAGTTCCCGGCAGTTGTTCCGGACAAAGTTCTTTTCCATGGCCTTTTCCATCATGTTTTCCATTTCGTTATAATAACCCAGGAGGTTATAGATGCCGATGGGTTTGTTGTGCCGACACAGTTGCTTTAATGTGAGAATCTCAAAAAATTCCTCGAAAGTACCGATACCGCCGGGAACAACGATAAAAGCGTCTGCGTTGTCTTCCATAATTTGTTTCCGCTGGCGCATAGTATCCGGCTCGATCAGTTCATCACAGTAGTCGCATACCTCTTCCACGTCCTCGTCGCCGAAAAATTTGGGGATCACACCCAGAATGTGACCGCCGGCGGCCTTTACGCCTCTTGCTGCCGCGCCCATCAAACCGTTTCCACCACCGCCAAAGACCAGCGAGTGACCTCGCTTGACCATTTCTTTACCCATTTCTTCTACTGCGGCAATGTAAGCAGGGTCAATAGTGGGGGATGCTGCACCGTATACACATATTCTCATATTCATACCTCATTTCTAAGTTTTCCATTTATCGCAAAGACTCCGGATCTGTGCGGTGAGTTTTGCGTTGTCCTTATTTGTTTTACCCCGGCGACCTTTGACCAAAACCAAAAGTTTTTCCGCTTCTTCGACCAATTCATGGAAGATCACATCTGCACGGGAACTGCCCTTTGACAGATGGACCTTTTTTACTGGCTTTCCTTCCGTGTAAGTCGTAAGTTGACCGGTGATAAGATCGTATTCCGTTCCGCTGTAGGGCGCTTCTGCGCGGTAGCCTCTTTCACGCAGCAAAGTTCGGAAGTCCTCGCAGGCATCCGGGTCACCGTGATTTACAAATACCAGCGCAGGTTTGCTTTTGTAACCCTCAATCCAACGGATCAATCCTGCCTGGTCCGCGTGACCGCTGGTGCCGCGAAGAGAACAAATTTTGGCATTTACGGAGATCTCCTCACCAAACAGATTGACCTGCTTTTCACCGTTTAACAGACGTCGACCCAAAGAACCTTCCGCTTGGTAGCCAACGAAAAGGATCGTGCTGTTCTTACGCCAAAGATTGTGTTTCAAATGGTGACGGATCCGACCGGCTTCGCACATGCCGCTGGCAGAGATGATCACTTTCGGCGTGTTGTCAAAATTGATCTGCTTGGATTCTTCAGCGGTGACAGATATTTGGATCCCATCAAACCAAATGGGATTGATGCCTTGTTGCACAAGTGCAAGGGTCTCTTCGTCAAAACATATGGGGTTGCATTGCATAAAAATGGCAGTTGCTTCCACAGCAAGGGGACTATCCACATAAACAGGGAAGTGGTTGTGCCCTTTGACAAGACCGTTTTGCTTGATTTCCCGGATCGCATACAACATTTCCTGGGTTCGCCCTATAGCAAAGGAAGGGATCACCACATTTCCACCATGATCCAACGCTTCTTGAATATATCCGGCAAGTTCTCCAACAACGTTGGTGCGGTCGGACTCATGGAGTCGGTTGCCGTAAGTGGATTCAATTACCAGATAGTCTGTTTCTTCCACTTGCTGTGGGTCGCGAATGATGCGCTGATTCAAATTTCCCACATCGCCGCTGAAAACAATTTTCTTTTGCACATCACCTTCTGTGAGCCAAAGTTCAATGCAGGCAGAGCCAAGGAGATGTCCAATATCGGTAAATCGGAGCAAAACACCTTGTGCAGGTTGGATGATCTCACCGTAGGTACATCTGCGGAAAAGAGAGATCGCGCCCTCAGCATCTGCAATCGTATACACCGGTTCGCAAGGGGGAAGCCCCGCCCGTTCTGCTTTTCGTGTTTTCCATTTTGCTTCTGATTCCTGAATGTGCGCAGAATCCCGCAACATAATATTACAAAGGTCGCAGGTGACATCTGTGGCGTAAATGCTGCCTTTAAAGCCGTCTTTATAAAGTTTTGGCAGCATACCGGAATGGTCAATGTGCGCATGGGTCAGAAACACAGCACTGACCTGCGCAGCAGGTACCGGCAGATCTATATTCTGAAAAATATCTTTTCCCTGCTCCATACCGCAATCCACCAGAAAATAGTTGCCGTTCACTTCCAAAAGCGTACAACTACCCGTTACTTCGTGCGTAGCGCCGATAAACTGTATGTTCATTCTCACACCCCCAGTATAGTATGCTATTACTATAAACGAATACCACTGCCAATGCAAGGTTCTTTCTGCCATAATAAGGAATTACGAGATAGAATTCACAAAGAATTTACAGATGACCAAATATGTATGCGGACGGAAGAAGAAAGAATGCCAAAAACCGCGGAATGCCTTGACAAAACCTGATTTGTGCCTTAATATTAAACTGTTAATATGAGTAACTGTGGGATTTCCAAATCCGTCGGTTCCGAAAAACCCTTCCGAGAAAACGGAAGAAAAAGAAAGGATGTATATTATGGATTACGCAAAGGAATCTCTGCGCCTTCACGGCGAATGGGGCGGTAAGATCGAGGTCATCAGCAAGGTGCCCTGCAATACCAAGGAAGATCTGTCCCTGGCTTATACTCCCGGCGTTGCACAACCCTGCCTGGAGATCCAGAAGGATGTGAATAAGTCATATGAACTGACTCGCCGTCACAACCTGTGCGCGGTCATCACCGACGGCACTGCCGTTCTGGGCCTGGGCGACATTGGACCCGAGGCCGGTATGCCCGTTATGGAGGGCAAGTGCGCGCTGTTTAAGGCTTTCGGCGATGTGGATGCATTCCCTCTGTGTGTTAAGAGCAAGGATGTTGACGAGTTTGTCAACGCTGTTTATCTGATGAGTGGCTCTTTTGGCGGCATCAACCTGGAGGACATCTCCGCCCCCCGCTGCTTCGAGATCGAGCGCAAACTGAAAGAAAAGTGCGATATTCCCATCTTCCACGATGATCAGCACGGTACTGCTGTCATTACCCTTGCAGGTTTGGTTAACGCACTGAAGGTCGTTGGCAAGAAGAAGGAAGATGTGAAGATCGTTACTTCCGGCGCTGGCGCTGCTGCGATCGCTATCGTGAAGTTGCTGCTGTCTGCCGGCTTCAAGAATGTGGTTATGACCGACCGTACCGGCGCTATTTATGCCGGCCGTGAGAAACTGAACTGGATCAAGGAAGAGATGGCTCAGGTCACCAACCTCCAGGGCGAGAAGGGTTCTCTGGCTGATGTGATCAAAGGCGCTGACGTATTTATCGGCGTTTCCGCTCCCGGCACTCTGACCACCGAGATGGTCAAGACCATGGCAAAGGATGCCATCATCTTTGCCTGCGCCAACCCCACTCCCGAGATCTACCCCGACGATGCCAAGGCAGGCGGCGCAAGAGTCATCGCTACCGGCCGTAGTGATTTCCCCAACCAGATCAACAACGTTCTGGCATTCCCCGGCATCTTCCGCGGTACTTTCGATGTCCGCGCCAGCGACATCAATGAAGAGATGAAGGTCGCCGCTGCTGAGGCTCTGGCAAACCTGATCTCTGATGACGAACTGAACGAGGAGTACATCATCCCCGCCGCTTTCGACAAACGCGTCGGCCCTGCTGTCGCCGCTGCTGTTGCTGGGGCTGCCCGTAAGACCGGTGTTGCCCGCATCTGAGGAGGAAGGTAAAAATGGTTAAACTTGGTTGTGTTACGCTGGACACCTCTCACCCCAAGTCATTCGCTTTTCACATGACCAATCAGTGTATGGCCATGAAATACACCCACGTGTGGGATAAGAATTTTCGCCAGCCGGAAGAGGTACAGTGGTTCGCCAATAAGTACAGCCTGGAAGTTTGCGACGATCTGGCAGATATGGCAAAGAAGGTAGACATCGCCCTCATCCAGACTACCAACTGGGAAAAACGTATCGAGTACGCAATGCCTTTTATTGAGGCCGGTACGCCGGTGTTTATGGATAAACCCATGGTTGGCTCTGTTAAAGATGTTGCCAAGATTCGCGAATTGGTCGCAGGCGGCGCAAAGATATATGGATCTTCCTCTGCCCGTTACTGCGAAGAGATCCAGAACTTTATTAACGAGCCGGTAGAGACCAGAGGCGAGATCCTCTCTATCTTTGGCACTGCCGGCAACGACGAGTTTGACTACTGCGTCCACATCGTGGAGGCTATGAGCGCCCTTGCCGGTGCGAAAGCAGTTTCCGGTAAGTATGTGGGCACCAGCGAAACAAAAGACGGCAAGTCCTGCCAGGTGCATTCTATTCAGTTTGAAAATGGCATTATTGGTACTTACTACAGCGTCATCGGCCGCTGGAGTCCTTTCCACGTTACAGTAATGACCACAAAGCAGACTCGTAGTTTCGTTCTCGACACCACGAAGATCTATCTCCCTATGCTTAAGGAGATCTGCAGAGAATTCTCTACCGGCAAGAGCGGTCTTGTGGATGTGGAGCCGATCCTGAATTGTACAGAGGTAATGCTCTGCTGCAAGAAGTCCAGAGACGAGATGAACGGCGCGGAAGTCACCATCGACCAGTTAGGCGAAAACGATAAGTTTGACGGCTATGCTCACGAGGCTGCTTACGCCGCCAAAGCCGGCATAATCTATAAAGATTAAATCCAAGCACCCGGATGATGGGTTTCATCCGGGTGTTCTTTTGCCAGAGGTGTTTTGCTATGGAAAATGCAAAGAGTATCAAGAAAATCGATATTCACGCCCACGCCACACCTTTCCCGGACTACTGTCCCCGAAACCCTAAGGGAGAGCGGAATATTTCAGTGAAGGAATTGATCGGCGAATATGACCGGTTGGGTATTGAAAAGGGCGTTTTGCTTCCGTTAACGGCGGCAGAGAGTATGCTTACACCCATTCCCAGTGAAACCTGCAAGATGATGGTGGATCAATACCCCGACCGCTTTGTGTGGTTTTGCAATGTAGATCCCCGGGCAGCCGGTAACCACGCAGATTCTGATCTTGTGAGTTTGCTTGCCTGGTACAAGTCCCTGGGAGCAAAAGGTTGCGGCGAGATCACTGCTAATCTGTATGCAGACGACCCCAAACTGGATAATTTGTTCTCCGCCTGTGAAGAACTGGATATGCCCGTTTTGATCCACATTGGACCCGTTTTTGGCCGCAGTTACGGCATTGTGGACGAACTGGGTCTTCCCCGGATCGAATCCGTACTGAAAAAACACCCCAATCTGAAAATGATCGGTCACTCCACATGCTTCTGGAGTGAACTGTCTGCGGATGTTACAGCGGAAAACCGCAATAAATATTTGGACGGCAAGGTAACCGAAGGTCGTGTTGCGAAACTGCTGCGGGATTACGAGAATCTTTACTGCGATCTGTCTGCCGGTAGCGGTCACGGCGCGTTTATGCGGGATCCGGCGTACACAGCCAAATTCGTGGAGGAATTTTCCGACCGAATTATGTATGGCTGCGACCAATTCTGGCTGTCCAATAAAGTTTCCTACGAATTTAATGAATTCTTGGAAAAAATGCTGGATGACGGTATGATTTCTCCGGAAAACTACGGAAAGATCGTAAGATACAACGCCGCCAATCTTTTGAAGATAAAATAAGGCTTATAATGAAATATCCCTTGTGCCAAAGCACAAGGGATATTTTTTGCAATATTCAATCAGTCCAGGTAAGCAGGCAGCAGATCCAGCGCGCCGGTGTACTCACCGATCATCTGCATCTCAGCATAGGTCTTGTCGTTCAGGTAAACGCCCTCAGACAGAACTCTTGCCTTTGCCTCGGCTTCTTTCTCACCGTGGATGAAGATCCGATCCTGGCCCTCGGCCTTTGCGGAATCCCGGATCTCCTGCAGGTATTTGGAGAACGCAGACTCGATCTCCTTCTTGTCACCGAACATGCCGTGATCCAGAGCGATGAAGCAGTGGGCAATGTTGGCGCGACCGGGAGTCTTGTAGATGTAGTTGGAGGTAGTGCCGCCGGAGAGAATAGCGGTTGCGATCTCGCAGAGCATTGCAAAACCGTAGCCCTTGTAACCGGAGGTCATCTCACCGGAGCCACCCAGAGGCAGGATGCCACCGCCGGTCTTGGCGATGATGTTCTTCAGTACGCGGTCAGCATCGTCACTGTCGTGACCGTTCTCGTCCAGCGCCCAGCCAATGGGCAGGCCATTGCCGCGCTTGACGTAAACTTCCAGCTTGCCCCGGGGAACAACGGTGGTAGCGGCGTCGAAGGAGTAGATGGTGGGTTCAGCGGGCATTGCAAAAGCGATGGGGTTGGTACCTAACATAGCCTGACGACCAAAGGTGGGGACCATGATCGCCTCGGTGTTGGTCATACACATACCGATCAGACCCTGCTCTGCTGCCAACTTGGTGTAGTAGCCGGCAATGCCGTAGTGGTTGGAGTTACGGACGGTAACCATACCGAAACCGCTCTTCTTTGCCTTTTCAATTGCCAGGTTCATTGCGTCCACGCTGAGGACCTGACCCATAGCGTCGTTGCCTTCGATAACGGCAGACAGGGGCGTCTCAAAAACGACCTCGGGCTTGGCATCGATTTTAACCAGACCACTGGTGATCTCCTTGTGGTAGCGGATCAGACGCTGCACGCCGTGGGACTCAATGCCAGACAGATCAGCAGCCAGCAGAACGTCGGTGATCTGCTCTGCCTCTTTTTCGGTAAACTTGTAGCCCTGGAAGACCTTGTTGCAGAACTTCCGCAGAGCCTCGTAAGAAACATGATGGTACTGCATAGTATGTACTCTCCTTTATTAAACAGTATAGCCAAGATTGACCATTTCGATATTGCCGTTGGGGCAGCGGTTATAGCACATGCCGCAGGCAACACATTCTTCTTTCTTAATATGCATAGTATCCACGCCGGCAACCTCGGGGGCAAAGTCGGTACAGATGGTCTTGCACAACTGGCAGCCTTCGCCACAGCCGCAGTTTAAGCAGCGGGCGGCTTCTGCCAAAGCCTCAGCCTCGGTCATAATGCGCTTGTAGGCATCAAAATTGGCAATACGCTCGGCAGGAGCGGCGTCCAACTTGACCTTGTGAGGATTCTTTTTCTGATAACCGTTACGCTCACGAACTTTTTCTGCGCTGACGGTCTTCAGAGAACCGATGCCTTCCAAAGTGGCGTTGTCACCAAGGATCATTTTGTCGATGGCAACAGCGGCTTCCTTGCCGGCAGTGATGGCGGCGATGACATTGCCGATCTTGGCACTGGTGGTCACCAGCAGACCGGTCTCGTCAGCAGGCAAAACGGCAGTGTAGTTGTTGGCAAGGATCACCTTGTCGCAGGAAACAGCCAAATCCACACCGTCACGGTTCAAAATGACCATATCGGGACGGATCTCTTCGCAGGCGCAGTTTTCCAGAACGGAAACGCCCTCTTCCTTGGCGGCAGAGAGGTTTTCTGCCATGCCGCTTGCCTTGCTTGCAGCGCCGGGCAGCAACAGAGAAACTTTCTTAGCGCCCAAACGGATGGCACTCCGGGCGGCGTTGATTGCGGCATAACCGTCGCCGATGACAGCCACATTACCGCTGATCGCAGCCTTGCCGCAGTTTACATCCCGCAGGAAAGCGATGGCATCCAACGCCAAACCGTAGCCGGGGATATTGCTTTCTTCGATCAGTTGTTTGCCAACAGCCGCAAATACCTTTTCAAAGCCCTGGGCTTTCAGTTCAGCCAGAGTCACATCGGTGCCGATGTCAGTGCCAAAAACAAATTCTACGCCGTGGCTGCGGAGCATATCCACTTCCTTGGCAATGGCTTCTGCCTGACCACCGTAGGTGGGCATACCATAAGTCAGGTTGCCGCCGGCTTTTTCATTCCGGTCGTAAACAGTGACCTCGTAGCCGCCCTTACGCAGTTCTGCCGCGCAGGCAAGACCGCAAGGACCGGCGCCAATAACAGCCACTTTATGACCATTAGGCTCGGCAGCGCACCAGGCGGGTGTCCAGCCCTGTTCTTTGCCGTATTCCAGCACAAACCGCTTCAGTTCCCGGATCTTCACGGGGGCATCGATAGTGCCGCGGACGCAGGCATCCTCGCAGGGGTGTGCGCAGACAGCGCCACAGATGCCCTGCAGGGCATTCTTGCCGGTAATCAGGTCGTAAGCAGCCTTGTAATCGCCCAGCAGGATCTTCTGCACATAAGCCTGGATGGGAACATGGTGGGGGCAAGCGCTCTTACAAGGAGCAGCCAGGTTGGGCTCTTTGATCCGGGCATAGCCGGCATACAGCGTTACGTCGTTGGCAGTTTTGACTTCGTCTACCAAGCAACTGCGGAAATCGTCCAAGGTCTTGTAGCCGTGTTTTTCCATAAACTCGTGCATACCCTGGATCATAGGACGGACAATGTCATAACCGGAGATCAAGGTCTCTGCGCAGATACCCACCAGGTTACCGCCGCACATTACCATCTCCACGGCGTCACGCCAGTTGGTAATGCCACCACAGGCCATAATGGGAGGCTCTTTGCCGCAGACTTTACGAATTTCGTATGTATCACGCTGCGCCAGGGGCTTCAGCCAGGTGCTGCAGTAGCAACTCATACTGACTTCGTCCTGCAGGTGATAGAAAGCCTTTTCGGGGTTGTCCAGGTCAATGGGAGGAATGCCCATACGGTTACCGGTACCGCCGACTGCGTCAGCGCCAGCCTCGTACAGAGACTTGGCGACCTGCGCGATCTTACCGCCCTCGGGAGTCAGTTTAACGAACAGAGGGATGTTGATGGCTTCTTTGACCGCCTTGACGATCTCAGCAGCCACATTGGCATTCTGACCCATACTGGCGCCGGTCTGCTTTTTGCCGGTCTGGGTGCCGCCGGAGGTCAGTTCCAGATTGTAGGACATATTGGGGCAGCACATGTTCAGTTCGATGATGTCTGCGCCTACTTCTTCGAATTTCTTTGCCATATTGACCCAGCCTGCAACACCGTCGTCGCCTGCGTAGGTGATGTTGGCAAAGAGTTTCAAATCTGTCAGTACTTTCTTGGCATCTTCCACCAGTTTCAGACCTTCTTTGAAAGTCAGACGCTTTTCGGTGGTGAAAGCCAGAGCCTTGCGATCCTTAAAAATGCCATAACGGGGTTTGCGGTTGATATAAGGAGCGGGGTCGATGCTCAGTTTAATACTGGCAGCCGCCCAGCCGGTCTCCTCAATGCGCTTTAACTGGGCAACAGACTTGGTGGTAGGACCGGAAGCCACAAAGAAGGGATTCTTAAAGGTCACACCGCCAATGGTTACGGGGATCTGAATATCCTTCGGGATCTGCTTCATATAATCAAGCCTCCAGTTTGTCATTCTTTACGTGGATACCTTCCTTAGCGGACTTGTAGATCAGGTTGATAACTTTCAGCGTCTCCAGACCGTCTACGCCGCGAAGACCCACTTGAGCATCCTTGCCGGCCTTGGCGCATTCTACAAAGTGGTTGATCTCGCCGCAGTAACCCAGGTTGTACTTTTCGTCAACAGCGGGGGTGGACCAGCCGGTGGTGATCTCAGCCTTTTCTACGGTGTAGTCCAGACCGGGGATGGAGAAGACCTTTACAGGACCGGAGAAACTCAGGTCAACATGGATGCAGCCCTGCTCGCAGTAGATGTCCAGCACGTCTTCCATACCGCCAACGGTTACATAGTTGGCTTCCAGAGTGGCGTAAGTGCCGTCTTTGAAACGCAGGAACGCGCCTGCCCAGTCTTCGCCTTCCATCTGCTGGTGGACCATATTGTTTTCACCGCCGCCGGAAGTCATAGCGGTCAGTTCAGACCACTGGTTGTTCTTCATAGCCAGCATAAAACTGACGGGGTGGACACCCAGGTGCACCATACAGCCGCCGCCGCAGTACTTAATAAGTTGCGCGAAGGGGCTGTGGGAGCCACAATGGCTCTCTCTTGCGCGGATATACAGAGGCTTGCCGACTTTGCCGCTCTCCAGAATTTCCAGAGCCTTGCGGAAAGCAGGGGCAAACAGCCAGTCTTCTGCGTAGTAGATGTGCTTGCCCAGACGGTCAGCGGTGTCGACCATATCCTGGGCATCTTCCACGGTGGTAGCCAGGGGCTTTTCACAGATGATGTCGTGACCGGCGTTCATTGCCTTGATGGCAACATCGTGGTGCAGGAAGTTGGGCATACAAATATCGACCAGGTCGCACTCGCACTGCTCAATGGCGGTGTTGTAATCGTCATAAGCGGTGTAACCGGTGAAACCGTAGCGGTTTGCCAGCGCCTCGATACGGTCCAGCGCCTTGTCGCAGATACCTACGATCTGGACTTTGTCCAGCATACGGCTGTAGCCGTCGGAGTGCAGGTCAGCGGAGAATGCCGCGCCGATAATCAGAACTCTTAACTTTTCCATGGGAAATTCCTCCTTAAAAGTAACTGTAATTGAATTTTTCTTTTTGCTCCATATAAGCGAAGATCTTGTCCATTGTTTCCACAGTCAGTTCCGTCATCCGGGTCTGGATCTTTTCGCCCTTTTCCGCGCTGGCGGCAGAGGGGATGCCCCAAACACCGGAGGGAGATGCCCGGAAGATACTGCCGTAGTTTAAGTAGGGACGGGGAACTTCGGGAATAAAGTCCACAGCCTTGTCCATATCCACGGTCTCCGGCGCAATAGCCATAATTTGAGATGTCTCACATTCGCCGGCGTGGAGTTCTTCTGTGGTCAAAATACCCTCGGCGTGGAGATTGCTAAAGAAGGAGACAATATCAACCAAAGCAACCATCAGATCGGGGTTATACTTGGCGTTTAAGTCCCGCACCAGGGGGTTCATAATGAAGATACCGCCGTGGCACTGCAAAATGACAACTTTCTTAAACCCTTGGGTCTTCAAACTCAGAATGATGTCGTTCATCATCTGGTAGAAGGTGGTGGGTTCCATCCATACCGCACCTTTTTTGCCCATATGCTCACGGCAGGTGGAAATGGGCAGGGCAGGCAGCAGGAATCCGCCGGTCTTCGCCGCAACACGCTGACCCAAATCTGTGGCGATGGCCCAGTCGGTCATCACCGGCAAATGGGGTCCGTGCTGCTCAACAGAGCCTACGGGGATAATGGCAAGTTCCGGGTCTAACGCCATGATCTCGTCAGCAGATTTTGTGTACATAGGGAATCCCCCTTAGATGTTTTCGGGCAACTTGGAAGCAGCAGGCTCGTCCACATACAGAGCAGCATTGGGATGCTGACGCAGGATACTTGCGGGGCAAGCGGTGGTCACTTCGCCGCACAGAGCGCCGTAAACAGCGTCTGCCTTACGGACGGTGGGCACGGTGCAAATGGCGTGGGGAATGCTCATAATCAGAGACAGAGTCAGAGTCATAGCCTGCTTGGGCACTTCGTCAATGTGGTTAAAGCAACCGTCGTTGACCTGCTGCTGACGGCAGATGTCGTCCAGGTCTACGATCTTGACCATCTTGGGGTCGTTAAAGTCGGCAACAGCGGGATCGTTGAAAGCCATGTGGCCGTTTTCGCCGAAGCCCAGGAAGATCAGGTCAGCAGGATACTTTTTCAGCAGTTCGGAGTAGGACGCACACTTAGCCTCAGCCTCTTCGGGCTTGCACAGCAGATAGTGCAGTTCCTTGAAAGGAACCAGGTCGAAAATGGTGCGGCGCATAAAGTTGCCGAAGCCGGCGCTGTGATTGGGGTCCAGGCCAATATACTCATCCTGATGGAAGCCCCGAACCTTTGTCCAGTCCACATTCTGCTTCAGCAGGTATTCCAGGGTTTCGTTCTGGGAGGGAGCAGCAGCGAAGACAACATTTGCCTCGCCCTTTTCAGCGATGACAGCGTTGATTCTTGCGGCGGCGTCCTTCGCAGCGGCTTCGCCCATAGAGGGACGGTCGCTGTGGACAGATACGAGCAGTTTTTCTACTTTGAAGTTCTTGGTTTCCATTAGTGAAATCCTCCTTAAAATTTAGGGTTTTGTATTTTTGAAGAAAAGAAAACGATTTCTATAAATTTTGAGTACAGAAAAACCGGGAAATCCTTATTTTTGTTGTCCGGTATTACAGAAACTACGCAAAATTCACAGAATCCTTTAGGATAATTATACAAGAAACATAAGAAAAAGCAACCGGTTTCCGACACTTTTAGAAAGGTTTTCAAAGAAAACGATTTCTAAAACGCGGAAAACCGGTTGTTTTTGTGCAATTTACTTGTTTCGGGGCATATTTGTGCTTTCCCGGACCACCAATTTGGGACTGAGCCGCATAGTGACAGCCATGGCTTGCTCCTTGCTGCGCAGGGCATCCAAAAGCATGATAGCGGCAAGTCTGCCCATTTCCTGGGCGGGGGAGTGAACGGTGGTCAGCGCCGGGACATAAGCACCGGCAAGGGGAATGTCGTCAAAACCCACAACGGAAACATCTTCCGGCACACGGATGCCCTTTTGGGTCAGCGCCTGGATCAGACCAATGGCGATCATATCGTTGATGCAAACCACCGCTGTGGCGGGACAACCGTCTTTGATCAGTTCACCGGCAATGAGTCTGCCGATGTTCAGTTCGTAGTCGCTGCCTCTGCCGGATTTGTCCATAGACCGTTCGTAAAGCAGCCCTTCGTCCGGTGTGATGCCGGCGGCGTTTAATGCCTTGCAGTAGCCGGCGTAGATCTCTTTTCGAGTGAACCGAACCAGTGGGGTGGTGGCAAAGGCGATTATCTGATGTCCCAGTTTCAGCAGATGTTCCACCGCCAGCCGTGTGCCTGCCCGATAATCAAAGTCGATAGAGGGCGCATCTACACCGGAAAGCAACTGATCCAGCAGAACGAATTTCATACCTTTTTGAATGTACTTATTTACAAATTCCGCATTATCCTGGGCAACAGAGGAGAGGATCACGCCCCGAACCTGCCGGTCATACAGTTGGCGGATAAATTCCCGCTCCCGTTCCGGATCGTGCATTGTGTTGCAAAGACGGATGGAGTAGGAGTCCTGATCCAGCGCTTCTCCCGCGCCCAGCACAGCCTGCTGATAAAAGGGGTTGGAGAGATTGGGAATGATCAGTGCGATATCTTTACACACATCTCTCCGGAGGGCTTGGGCAAATGCATTGGGGGAGTACTCCAATTCTTCTGCTGCTTCCCGGACTTTCTGTTGCAGCGCCGGGCGTACCGGGTAGGAAGAATCACTCAACACCCGGGAGGCGGTAGCCACACTGACTCCCGCTTTTTTTGCCACATCTTTAATGGTGATCTGTTTTGCCATCGTGTCACCTCATTTCCTTTTCTTCATTGTATCATATTACATAGGGGAAAAGCAATTCTTAATA
>JAZQBF010000146.1:0-2136 GCA_045545615.1 Faecousia sp. | reverse complement strand
CGGTATTTCTCCCGGGTAGCCATACCGCCCCGGATATGCCTTTGCGCCTTGTTGATGTCTAAAATTTGCCGTACTTGTTTATACAGTAGGCGGTTGTAATGTGGGAGTCGCTGCGAAAGATCTTTATGTACCGTGGATTTGGAAATTCCAAATTGATGTGCGGCAGTCCGGACGGTAGCGCCGGTTTCTATTATGTACACAGCCAGATCGCAGGCTCTGCGCCGGATCTCGTCTTCCATAAAAATTCTCCTCCCTGCTGTGTTGCTGCCGTCAAAAACTTATGATTCAAAAAAGAAGAATATGCCTCCTTGACAGAATGTGACGGAATCAGTAAAATATAAGAAAGATCCTAAAAAGGAGAAAATTATGTTTGAACTAAACAAAAAGAATGTTCGCCGCATTTTGCTTGTGGCGTTAAGTTGCATTTTCTTCTACTGGCTGCTCCACGAGACAGAGCGGGTGTCCGCTGTGTTTTCTGTGGTGAAGAAAATCGCATCGCCCTTTATCGCCGGCGCAACGGTTGCGTTTATTTTGAATGTGCCTATGCGGGCATTCGAAAATCTGCTCAAAGGTATTAAAAATAGCGCTGCCCGTCGATTGATCGCCATTGTTCTGACATTGATCGCCTTGCTGCTTGTGCTGGCGTTGGTGTTCTGGCTGCTGATCCCGGAACTGGCAGAGACCATCCGTTCTCTGATCCCCACATTGGAGGCTTTCTTCAAAGATGCCCTTCAAAAGGTAGTTGACTTTGTTCAGGATAATCCCCAGTTGCAAGAATGGGTAGGTTCGAATTTAGACCTGCAAAGCCTGAATATCGGCACTTTGGTGCAGAGATTCCTTTCCTTGGTTGGCAGCAGCCTTGAGAAGATCATTACCGGCACCTTCACCACTATCAGTATCGTTACCGGCGTACTGGTGGACATTGTGATCGCCGTGGTGTTTGCCATTTATTGCTTGTTCCAAAAGGAAAATCTTGCCCGCCAGGGAAGAAAACTTGCCTACGCATTTTTGCCAGAGAAGAAAGCGGACGGAATTATCCGGATTTTGCGGCTGACCAACTCTACCTTTACCAATTTCCTTTCCGGTCAGTGTATTGAGGTATGCATCCTGGGTTCGCTGTTTGCTGTGTCCATGGCAATTCTCCGGATGCCCTATATTCCGCTGATCAGTGTGATGATCGCTGTGACAGCCTTTATCCCCATTGTGGGCGCATGGGTTGGTTGTGTGTTTGGCGCATTCCTGATTTTGGTGGTAAACCCTGCCCAGGCGTTGCTGTTCATCATTCTGTTTGTTGTGTTGCAGCAAATTGAAAACAATATGATCTACCCCAAAGTGGTTGGTACTTCCATCGGTCTTTCCGGTATGTGGGTGCTGGTAGCCATTGCTGTGGGTGGCGAACTGTTTGGCGTGGTCGGTATGTTCCTGATGATCCCTATGGCCTCTGTTTTGCAGACAGTCCTTCGGGATATTTCCCACAAGCATCTTGCCAAAAAGGAAATTGATCCTGCCAAGTTAGAGCCCCAACCTCCGGAACTGCGTTCTAAGTTTACACCTAAGAAAAAACAGAAGAAGGCTAAAAAAGAAAAAGCGCCGCAAGAGAAAAAAGATAATTAAAAAATTACCGGGAAAGTCCGCTACGGCGAACCTTCCCGGTTTTTCATTATATAACAGAAAATTCGTAATCTTCGAATTTCAGACGGTCGCCGATGTCCACCCCCAAAGGGAGCAGCGCGATGGCGACCTCGGAGACAACGCCGGTGTCATCATACTTGACAAAGGCGTAATCCCCGCGAATATCAATGATCGTGCAGAGCATAAATCAAACTCCTTTGAAAAACCCCCCCCGGAAACCGGGTGTTCTCGCGGCGCTCCGCGCGGAGTCGCGCGCGCCGTTTGGGCGGATTCATTCCGACCAAATCCTATGAAATTCCCAAGGTTTCCAATGTTCTTGCACACAACAAGGTTACCCGTTTAAAATAATCCCCAGAAGGCCTTGTCAATCGTTCGTAGAATTCAAGAGCACGCTTTAAGCCTCTATCTTTTGCCCTAATCATACTGATTAAACAAGTTTCTTGATGCTGGTGAAAAAAACAGCTTTCAGAATTCTAGACAAAAAAATAATGACAATTTTGACTA
>JAZQBF010000145.1:0-3542 GCA_045545615.1 Faecousia sp. | reverse complement strand
AAGCCTGCTTTGTGGGGAAGAGGAAATGCCAAGATGCTGGTGGAATTTCCTGCTCGCAGGAAATGGAACATTGCATCTTGTGCTTCGACGATGTGGCAATCCGTTCTCCCAATTGACAATTGACAATGGACAATTGACAATTATTGTATTTTGCTACGCAAAATAATTTAAATCCGTCCGCTCCGCGGACACCGCAACTGACAACTGACAACTGACAACTGTCAACTAAAAAGTGTCATTCTGAGCGGAGCGGCTTTGCCGCGCAGTCGAAGAATCCGTTCTCCCAATTGACAATGGACAATTGACAATTGACAATTATTGTATTTTGCTACGCAAAATAATTTAAATCCGTCCGCATTGCGGACTCTACAACTGACAACTGACAACTGTCAACTGTCAACTGACAACTGTCAACTATCCATCCCCAAGCCTGCCTCTGACGAGGGAGGTGCCCCGAAGGGGGGGAGGGAAAAATGATTTAATCCGTCCGCTCCGCGGACACCGCAACTATCAACTGTCAACTGTCAACTGACAACTATCAACTAATGCCTGCCCTGCACCGTCTGCAAAGGCGCTGACCCCGCTGGAATACCTCCCGCCCGCACAGCGGACACCATCCCCACGGGGGCAAAGATGCCCCATCTGCCACCCCAAAAGGCTGGGCAAGCAGCACCGGCCGCAGACGAAAAACAGTCCGCCCACGGGTACAAATATTCTGATATATTACCATCAACATACCCCCTTATAAAATGCAAAATGCAAAATTGCTCTTCAAATTCTTGCCTATTTTTCTCCAAAGAGGCAATTTTGTCTTGACAAGTACCCAAACAAGTACTAATATAGGAGTATAACCCCTTGGTTGTACTGGTCTAAGTACTTCCTTATCTGCATTGTAGTACTTATCTAAGTACAAGTCAAGAGAGATTCCTCCGGTTTACCGGGATTTTGTGTACTTGCACAAGTACGGAGGTATAGAAATGGGCAAATTATATGAAAACATCCAGACGCTGTGTGAAGCCAAAGGCATCCGTCCGGGCAAATTGTGTGACGAGATCGGCCTGAGCCGGGGCGTGATCACAGACTTAAAAATGGGTCGCAAGACGGGCGTCTCTGCGGTAACGGCGCAGAAGATCGCCGGATTCTTTGGTGTGACAGTGGCATACCTGCTGGGTGAAGAAAAAGAGAACCCGCCCGCTGTAAGCGGACGGGAGATCAGTGATGCGGACATCAAGTTTGCGCTCTTCGGCGGCGAAGGTGAGATCACAGACGAAATGTACGACGAGGTCAAGCGTTTCGCAGAAATGGTGAAACTGCGGGAGGAGAGCAAGCGGAAGGAGTAACAATGGAGATCCGTACCCTCTATGATTTAGCGCAACAAGAGAATATAGAGGTATTATCCCATCCCCTGCCCTTGTGCGGCTCTATGTCGGTAATGGACGAAAAGGGTCGGTGTTATATTGGCATTGACCCTGCTCTGCAGGAAGGTGGTGCGGCAGAGCGTGTGCACTTAGGTCACGAACTGGGACACTGCGTCACCGGCAGTTTTTACAATATCTACGCCACAGCAGACAATCGCCGCCGTCACGAGAACCGGGCGGACAAATGGGCGATCAGGAAACTGATCCCGATGGACGCCCTGGACGATGCTATCGCCCTTGGGTATACGGACACCTGGCAGTTGGCGGAGTATTTCGGCGTCACGGAAACCTTTATCCGCAAAGCAGTCTGCTGCTATGTCCACGGCAATTTAGCCACAGAACTATATTTCTGAAAACCCGTGTCATTGCGAACCAGTGACCGATGTCACTGGTGTGGCAATCTCGCCGGCGCGTCGCCGCCCATACCTTCCCCCGAGGGGAAGGTGGATTTTTGCGCAGCAAAAAGACGGATGAGGAATGCGGGCGGAAATCCAAAATTTTCGCCTCTGTTTCAGTCCTGTTAAAATGTTAAGGTCTCGCCGTTCCTCTTCCGTCACCTTCGGTGACACCTTCCCCCCGGGGGAAGGTATTTTTCGTCCGCTCCGCGGACACCACAATTGTCAACTATCAACTGTCAACTGACAACTATCAACTATCAACTATCCGGACCGTCGAGGACGCCGGTCCCTACGCAATTGTGCATGATTCGAGTCCCCCCATCCAAATAAAAAAGAGAGTACCATTCGGTACTCTCTTTTTTATGGGGTGGGTAATGGGACTCGAGCCCACAACACCTGGAACCACAATCCAGTGCTCTGCCAATTGAACTATACCCACCATATTTGAAGTAAAAGGTAAAAGTTAAGAGTGAAGAAGTATTTTACTCAGTCGGCTTCGCCGACACCTTACCTATTCACTATTCACTATTACTTATTCCTTACTGCCGAAGGCAGTACTGGCACGCCAGGAGGGACTCGAACCCCCGACCTACTGCTTAGAAGGCAGTTGCTCTATCCAGCTGAGCTACTGGCGCATATCAGGTGGAGCGGGTGACGGGAATCGGACCCGCGTATCCAGCTTGGAAGGCTGGTGTTCTACCATTGAACTACACCCGCAGATCCATCTCGCCTGGCTGATTCAGCCTTAAGATAGTAGCATAAATATTCCGCTATGTCAAGGCTGAATTTGTCAATTACCCTAAAATCTCCGGAATTTTCCGGTAGATCACATCTGCCACAGCGCCATCGCCGCAATTACACACGGTTTCGTACCGCTCTGCGATCACCGCATCACCGGGACAGAAAGCGTAGTCCGCCATATCCATCATAGTCAGGTCATTCTCCGCATCCCCTACGCACACAAGGATTTTCCTGCCCAAACGGTGTTTCAGTTCCACCGCCGCCGCGCCTTTGCTGACGCCCTTGGCTTGAATGTCCAAGATCCGGGGCGCAGCCATAAAGGTCTCGATCTTGTCACCCCAGCGATCTTTCAAAAACTGATCCAGTTCCCGGAACCGGGCAGATTCTTCCTCCGTGGCAGTGAACATATCGCTCAGCACCGCCTTGTGCACCTGCCCGTAGACGGCAAATTTCAAAAACGGACCGTAATCGGCGTCCCACTCCGCCGGTGCCCAGCCCCAGCGCATTTTGTCATAAAGGGCGGCAAAATCCTGCCGCACATCCACCAAATAATGGTTGTCCACCGCCTGAATTTCCGGGTTCAACTCGGGAAAATGTTCCCGCACCGCCCGGAGCATCTCCCACATAGGGGCATCGATGGTCTTGATTTGGGAAAGTTCCCCATTTTCCCAGGCAGCAGAGCCGTTGTAAAGCAAAAAAGGCGCATTGACGGGAATGGTATGGAGTAAGTCCCGCATAGTGGTGGTAGACCTGCCGGTGTTCAGGGTAAAGGCGCCGCCATTTGCCATAAAATATTCAATTGCCTCTAAATTCCGCGGGGGAATTTTGGAATCCGGCCCGGTAAGCGTCCGGTCATAATCCACTGTTAATAATACATCTTGAAACATTTCTTTACCTCTCGTAAACATCGCACACATCAAAGCCTCCCTTGTGTAAAGGGAGGTGGGCGAAATCTTTGATTTCGCTCGGAGGGATTGCTAAGCCT
>JAZQBF010000144.1:0-10095 GCA_045545615.1 Faecousia sp. | reverse complement strand
TAAGGTGTTATGATTTCATCCAGAGGTGATCAATATGGATATTTATATAACCGGAGCAACAATAAAAACTTTGCGGGAGAAAAAAGGACTAACTCAGGCAGAACTTGCCCACATACTGGGTGTGAGCAGCAAAGCGGTTTCGAAATGGGAAACCGCCAAGGGGCTACCGGATATTACTTTAATTGAGCCGATTGCCAATGCGCTTTCGGTTTCGGTGATGGAATTGATGACAGGTAACGCAGTTATCAATAAAAACATATCTTCAAATGTATTGCGTTCCAAGTTTTATGTTTGTCCTTTGTGCGGGAATATCATCCGATCTATGGGTGATGCAGTGATCAGTTGCTGCGGAATCGTTTTGCCGCCTCTTGAAGCAGAAGATGCGGACAACGAACACAGTATAACCATAGAGAAAGTGGAAGACGAATACTTTATCACAATTCACCACGATATGACAAAAGCGCATTATATTTCTTTCATTGCCCACCTGACCTCTGATAGCGTAAAGTTTGTAAAATTCTATCCCGAAGGGAATGCTGAGGCACGATTAAGTTTGCGCGGCGGCGGTTATTTGTATTTCTGCTGCAACAAGCACGGACTTATGAAAAAGAAAATATCATTATAGTCTTTTTATAGCGCCGTACAGAGCCCTTATAATTGGTAATTTCTGTGTATAAAGGCTCTTATAATTTAAGTTCAAACAAGACCTATATCGTTTTCTATTGTTTTTTGTTGACACATCCTATAGAATATGTTATTCTATTAACAGATCAGTTAATAAAAAGTTCATACTTCTGATCGCAAGAAAGGAGAATCATTATGGAAAACACCGTAAACACTGCTCCCGTTGGACAACTGAAAACAAACAAAGGCTTGCTGAAAACCATTTTGCTTTCACTGATCACTTTTGGCATTTATCCTCTGGTTGTTATGTCTGCAGTTTCTAACGACATCAACATTGTCGCTTCCAGATATGACGGCAAGAAGACTATGCACTATTGCTTGCTGTTCTTCATCGTTGCCCCCATCACTCTGGGCATCGGCGCGATCGTATGGTCTCATAAGATTTCCAACAGAATCGGCAACGAACTGCGCAGACGCGGTGTTGCTTATAATTTCAGCGCAGCAGATTTCTGGCTCTGGAATGTTTTGGGCAGCCTCATCGTAATCGGACCTTTCGTTTACATGCACAAACTGTTTAAGGCTGTTAACAAAATGAACGCACACTACAACGTAAATGGCTAATTGCTGTTTTAGGTTGTATTATTGACTATATACAAAACTTAACTTATAGCCAAACATCCGCTGGAAAATCCAGCGGATGTTTTATATACATTGCAGTTTGAAGATAAAAATGGTATAATGCACTTTGATGAATATGAATTTGGCGGAGTGTGCTTATGGAATTCGATACCAAAAAGTCAAAATGGTTGCCCCACGACGGTCAAGCACCTGATTCAGAATAACGATTTTATAACAAAGGAGAACGAACTATGGTTTGGGGTTCTTTTGGCGCGGTACATATTGCGTCCCTTTTATTGGGCGCAGGTATGATCATTGGTCTTTACTTTCTTTTGCGCCGTTTCAGCGCAAAGGTGCAGACCCTTGTTTTGGGTGTTCTTTCCTTATCCGGAATTGCGGCGATCATCTTTAATTTGGTCACCTGGGGATCCCCTTATGAATACCTGCCGCTGCACCTTTGTTCTTTGACCGCGTTGATCCTTCCTTTTGCTGTATTTACCCGCAGCAAAGTCCTGAGCAATCTTTCCCTTTTATGGTCTTTAGGCGCGGTGATGGCTTTGGTCGTCAACACGGCGCAAGCAGATTTTCAGATCCTCTCCCCTACCTTCTTCTTTTACTTTTTCCCGCACCTGCTGGAATTCGGCATTCCCATTTTGCTTTTCTGCCTGGGTTTGGTAAAAAAGGATGTAAAGTGTATCGTTTCTACCCTGGTAATCACATTATGCGTTTACACGCTGATTCATTTTGCAAACGTATCCCTTAACGATTACTTTACCGCGCATCAAATTCTCAACCCCTCCGGCGCGGTCATTCAGGTAAATTATATGTACTCCATTCGGCCGGAAAATCCGGTTTTGGCGCTTTTCTGGTCGCTGATCCCCCACCCTTACTGGTATATGTTGCCGGTGGTTTTGATCGTGCTGGTTTACTTGGGTTTCGTTTATTTAAAGCAAATCATTGCTTGCTTTAAGAAAAAGGCTGCCATTTAATTGGCATTGTTATATCTTAAATCAACCCCTGCGGAGCATTCCGTGGGGGTTCTTCATAAAACAGTTGCTATTTGGCGAATTATCTATTAGAATAGAGAAAGTATGCTGTGTAAACAGAAAAATCTTTACGACCGGAGGCAGAATTATGCTCTTTTTTCGCAATGATTACGGCAACGGCGCCCATCCTGCGGTGATGGATGCCCTTTGCCAAACCAATTTGGAACTGACGGAAGGCTACGGCACAGACGCCTACTGCCGGAAAGCGGCAGATCGCATTCGCGCTTTGTGCGCCTGCCCTCAGGCTGATGTACATTTTATCGTAGGCGGTACGCAGGTAAACAAAACCGCCATTGGCGCATTTCTCCGTCAATGGGAAGGGGTGATCGCCGCCGGCACAGGACATATTCAGGTGCACGAGTCCGGCGCTATCGAGCATAACGGTCACCGGATCTTTACCGTTACCACACCGGACGGAAAGTTGCGTCCGGAGCAGATCCACAGTCTCTGCACCGCTTATCAGCAGGATGAAACCTCTCCGGAACCCAAACTGGTGTACATCTCCAACACCACCGAGTTGGGTACGGTTTACACCAAGGCAGAACTGCAGGCGCTGCGCTGTGAATGCGACAAGTGGGGATTGTATCTGTATTGTGATGGCGCGCGGCTGGCAGCCGCTATGGCGGCTTCTGACATTGGCTTTGCCGACTATGCTGCCCTTTGTCACGCCTTCACCATTGGTGGCACCAAAAACGGTCTGCTCTTTGGCGAGGCTTTGGTCATTACCGACCGGCAGTTGATGCCCTCTTTCCGCCGCTGTATGAAGCAGCAGGGCGCGATGCTGGCAAAAGGCCGGCTGTTGGGTGTCCAGTTCGATGCTGTGCTGGAAAACGGTCTGTATGAAAAACTGGGTCAGCAGGCAGCGAAGGCTGCGCATCTTCTGGCAGAGGGTCTGGCTGAATTAAATATCCGTATGCTATACAACAGTCCCAGCAACCAACTCTTTCCGATCCTGCCCAATGATGTTATCGAATCTATGAAAGAATCCGTATCTTTTGAATATCAATGCGCTGTCAACGACACCCACAGTTGTGTTCGTTTTGTGACCGCCTGGCACACCAAAAGCGAAGAAGTTATGGCATTGTTGGATCTGCTGAAAAAATTACTGTTCTCTTAAACAAAAACCCAGCAAAAAGGAGTTTAGAATATGCTGACTTTAGAGCGGGCAAAAGAATTATTAAAAACCACCACCACGGAAGAACATCTGTTTCTGCACGCAAAAAATGTTTCTGTAGCAATGGGCGGTATGGCAAAGCATTTTGGTGAAAACCAAGAACACTGGATGGCTATCGGTCACCTGCACGACTATGATTATCAGCAGCACCCCGACGCCCATTTGCAGTATACCGAAAAAGAACTGCTGGCAGAGGGTCTTGACGAGGCAGAAGTGCGCGCGATCCTTGCCCACGGCTATGGTCACTGCAACGATGTAGAACCTGTAACCGATCTGGAAAAGTCTCTGTTCACCGTGGATGAACTGACCGGCATCATTCAGGCTGCTGCCCGGATGCGTCCTATGGGTATTACCGATATGGAAATTTCCAGTTTTATGAAGAAGTTTAAGGACAAGAAATTTGCCGCAAAATGCGACAGAGAAGTGATCCGCCAAGGTTGTCAGATGCTGGGTATGGAAGTAAAGGATGTTGCCGCCATCTGCATTGACGCTATGAAGGCTTATGCGGAAGAATTGCAACTTGGTCCAAAGGCATAATCGCTATGCCTTCATCTGCTGTACAACCGGCAATTTACTATCGAGGAAGTGGTTTTATGCCCATTCGGATGGCAACGGCATCGGATGTGCCCCGGATCTTAGAAATCTACGGACCCTATGTAGAAAACACCGCCATCAGTTTTGAATATACCGTGCCCACCGTTCAGGAATTTACCAAAAGATTCTTGGATATTACCGCCCAATTCCCCTGGCTGGTTTGGGAAGAAAAGGGCGTTATTCTGGGGTATGCCTACGGCAGCCGCCCCTTTGCCCGGGCAGCCTATCAATGGTCCGCCTCCGCTTCTATCTATCTGTGTCCCGAAGCCTGGGGAAAAGGAATTGGCAGGCAATTGTATGCTGTTTTGGAGCAATACCTGCAGCGGCAAGGCTATCGGAAAGTTTATGCTGTGATCACCACAGCCAACGAAGATTCTGTTGCTTTCCACCGGGCTGTTGGCTACCGCTACACCGGAACAATGGCAGATTGCGGCTATAAATTCGGAAAATGGTATGGCACTGTTTGGATGGAAAAAGATCTGAATCACTGGGACGCCCCGCCCCAAGAACCGATCTCCATTCACCAAATAACATAATCATAAGCAGAACCCCTGCAAATATGCCGAAACTGTTTAGAAAAAAACTATAAACACATTATTGGAGGATTTTTTATGGTAAAGAAAATTATTGGCTGCTTGTTTTTCGTTGCAGCCGCATTGGCTTTGGTGGGCGCCGCTGTCAACGGCACTTTCTCACAGGGCTCTACTCCCGCTGCACTTGGCGCTGTTGTAGGCACACTGATTCCTGTTGTTGCGTATGTTATAGGTGGAATTCTCCTTCTTACTTTCGACAACATCACCAAGAAAGCCTACATTGATGGCTACCAGGCAAGAGAGAAGCAATGTTCTAAAATCAGTACGCTTCTTGTTGTTTTCACCATTATGCTGTTTTTGGCTGGTTTCGGCGTTGGCTTATCCGGTTTTGATAACATTTTCCAGAAATTCCTCATTGCTGCATACCCCTATTTTATTCCTTTGATAGTTTTTGCCGTTATATATGCCATTTATGTAATACCCTATCGTACATGTCAAAAGAATTGCAACTTGGATGATGCTGCGCTGAACAACTATCTGTCTCCCGATGCCGTTTTCTATACTTATGCAGAAGACAACAGTGTTCTTGCAAGCGACAAAATTCTTTTCTTCCCTCAAACTTTCTGTGTAATTCCCTTCGACCAGATTGTTTCCACCAAATTTTATAATAAGATCGAGCAGGACATTATCTTCACACTAACAAACGGAAAAAAAGTGGAGATCGTCGCCGGCAAGAAAAAATACGACAGTGTTTTGGCTGCAATTGAAGCCCACAAACAGTAAGTTACAAGCCATTGAAATGCAATTTTATCGCCGTTGGGAAACCAGCGGCGATGTCTTTTTTGGCAGTATTTCCCTTGAAAACATTGAGTTTTGCAGATGTCAATGCTATAATGGGAGCGTTGTAGAAAGAGAAAGGATTCTCCCGTTTATGAAAAAGTTGATCACATTTGTTTTGGCGTTTATCTTAGTGCTTTGCGCCATTGAGATGCCGGTGCAGGCAGCCTGGCTGAAAAGCGGAAATAACTGGTATTACACCGACAGCGCCGGCAAACCGGTAACCGGTTGGTTAAAAGAAGGCAACACTTGGTATTACATGGATCGTTCCGGTGTTATGCAGACCGGGTGGGTCAACATTGGTAATGTCTGGTATTATATGAATGCATCCGGCGCTATGCAGACGGGCTGGCTGCAATTGGGCAGCAATTGGTACTATCTAAGCGCTTCCGGCGCTATGGTCACGGGTATAATCAGCATAAACGGGAACCTTCATCAATTTAATGCATCCGGCTTATGGCTTGGCGCAGTTCCCCAAAACGGCTGGGTCAAAGACGGAAACAACTGGTATTATTATCAGCGGGGTATCAAAGCCACCGGCTGGATCAAATCTGGCAGCACTTGGTACTATATGAATTCATCCGGCGTGATGCACATCGGATGGCTGCAATTGGGCAACACCTGGTATTATATGAACGGCTCCGGCGCGATGGTCACCGGTACTGTAAGCATAGGCAGCAAGCAGCACCGGTTTAACGCTTCCGGCGCATGGTTGGGCGAAGTACAGCAAACCGGTTGGGTAAAAGCAGGCAACGATTGGTACTACTACAAAAACGGCTCGAAGGCCACCGGCTGGCTGCAGTTGGGCAGCACCTGGTACTATATGAATGCAGCCGGTGTGATGCAAACCGGATGGGTCAACATCGGTGATACCTGGTACTACTTGCGCAGTAACGGCGCAATGCAAGTGGGTTGGGTCAATGTGGATAACGCCTGGTACTTTATGGCTGCATCCGGTGCGATGCAAACCGGTTGGCTGGATATGGGCGGTGAAAAATACTATTTGCGCGCATCCGGTGAAATGCTGGTGGGCTGGCAGACAATTGATGGAAATACGTATTATTTCTACACCGCCGGTGCGATGGCTACAAATACTGTCATCGACGATATTCCCATCGGTGCAGACGGAAAGGCGCAGCAAAACGAGGCTGTCCCGGACGACGCAGAAGATCCTGCAGCGCCACCGGAGAGCGCGACTATCACCATCGGCATTCCCCAAATTGGAACTTTCAATGACTATGAAAACAATGAACTGACTCTTTGGCTGGAGAAACAGACCGGATACCAGATTGAAATTGTGTGTTACAGCGATCCCTACTATGACTTTTCTCAGGATATTGCAAATCAAAAACCGCTGCCGGATATTCTTTTAGGTTTCCAGTTAAATGCAGAAACTGTATCACTTTATGGAAATACCGGCTATTTAACAGATCTGACACCCTATTTCCGGGATACTGACGGCGCTTCCGCTGTGTTCTGGGAACGGCTGAATGCCTGCCTGACCCAGTATGAGATCAACCAGGTTATGCAAAAGATCTACAACCGGGAAGCCGAAGGCATCTACAGTGTTCCCACTATTACCACCGATGCCTTTAACACCGACTGTATTGCCTGGATCAACACCCAATGGCTCTCTGCGCTGAATTTGGAAATGCCCACAAATACGGAGGAACTGTATCAGGTTCTGAAAGCATTTAAGACCCAGGACCCCAACGGAAACGGCATTGCCGACGAGATCCCTCTGTTGGGCGCAGAGAATGTTCCCGGTTTCAAAACCACCCAGTGGCTGATCAATATGTATCTGTACTACGATAACAGCAATCTGTGGCAGCCGGATACCAACGGTCAATTGCAAAGCGTATTCACCCAGGAATCCTATCGGGACGCTCTGAAGTTTATCCATGCTTTGGTGGATGAAGGTTTGCTGGGCGTTCATTCGTACACCAACAACCTTTCGCAAATGGATTCCATTCTCTCTGCTTCGACGCCCTGCGTTGGCGCGATGGTGTGCAATATGCCCCAACTTGTGCAACGGGGCATCCCCATTGAAACGCTGAATATGTATTCCCCCATTGAGAACTGGGGGCATACGGTCAAAAATGATCTTAACTGCAAAACGGATACCTTTATCTCCGGTAATTGTTCCGATGTGGCTGCCGCTTTCCGTGTGCTGATGATGCTGTACAGCGAAGAAGGCACTTTGCGTATGCGTTACGGTGTTCCCGGTGAAGACTGGACTGACGAGCGTGTATACGGCGACTCTCTTGACGGTGTTGCAGCAAACATCGCTATTTTGAACGAAATGCCCGATACCGCAGATCAAACCTGGTGGGGTTTCCAGGCCTGCGGCATTATGGACTATGCCGGCGGAGCTGCGCGGGTGTATGAGCATGCCGGTGATGAAGATTGCTGGTTGTTCCAAAATATTATGTGCGCCGCAAAATTCTTAATTTGGGGCGAATACAACGAACCGGAAAATTTCTGTCGCGGTTTAACCGATAGCGCTTTTCTGGATGCAAAAACACGCGTACAGGACTACGTTCTTAGGGCAACCACCGATTTCTCTACCGGGCAGTCAGATCCCTATGATGACGGAGCATGGGATGCCTACCTTGCAAAACTGGAAGAACTGGAACTGCCTGATCTTACTGCCGCTATGCAGACGCTCTATGATTCCCGGACAGTATGTACCCATCTGTTCGCCAACGCCACCTGCGTCCAGGCGCAAATGTGCATTTATTGCGGTGCCCTGCAGGGACAACCCAAAGGTCACGCATACTCTGGCGGTGCCTGCAGTCTTTGCAACCGGGTTACACCCACACTTACAAACAATAATTGGTGCGGATTGTTTATCAACGAGCAGCAATATGGAAAACCGCGTTTTACCTTTAACGCCGACAACGCCTGCTCGATCAACATTCCCTATTATGATATTATCACCGGCATCAGCAGCGACTTGGTGCGCAATTCGTCTTGGTCATTGGTGGATGGCAAATTATGTTTCAGCGTCCCCAGCGGCACATGGCGCACCGGCACATACGAGGTCAGCGGTGATACTGTAATTATGAATTTCTACGGCAACATTATCAAAATAGAGCGACAGTCCGCCGACAGTTTCATTGTCACTTATGCAGATAATTTTGTACCGGTGGGAATGATCCTCACCCCAGAGAAATAAATTACCCGCCCTTTATTGAAAACCAAAGATTTATGTGCTATGGTATGGATATCACCAACAGAGCAGATAGGAAGCGATCACTGTGAAAAAATATTTGGCCATCGCCTTTGATGACGGACCTTGCGCACCGATGTGCGAAATGGTGGACAAAATCAAAGCCTACGGCTGGAAAGCCGCATTTGCTATCGTTGGCAAAAATATCAATGAGGAAACCATCCCTATGCTCCGCTATGCCATTGAAAACGGATTTCAACTGGTTACCCACGGGCAGACCCACTGCGGACTTGGTAAAGCCACCACCCGGGAGGAGATCTTAACAGAGATGCTGACACCGGCGGAAGAAGCAGAGCGGTTACTGGGCTATAAGATCACCATGGGTCGACTTGCCGGTCTTCGGGGAAATGATCTTGTTTTTCAAACAATGGCGGATGTGGGTATGCCTCTTTTGGGACAAGGCATCGTTTGCGGCAAGGACTGGGATGAAAGCACCCCGGTCGAAGATATTATCCATGCTGTTTTGCATACGGCTGTGGATGGGGCGATCGCCACGCTTCACGTGCGCCACGGCACTTGTAAGGCTCTGGACACCATTCTCCCGGAACTGAAAAAACGGGATTTCGAACTGGTGACACCGGAAGAACTGTTCCGCATCCGCGGTATGCAAGAAATCCCCCTTGGGGAACAAATACGGATCGTATGGTAGGAGGAAAAATATGTTTGATGCAAAGAATGTAAAAGACCAGTGCGTACAATGGATTCGCGCATTTTTTGAAGAAAACGGCCCTGGCTGCAATGCTGTGATCGGCATTTCCGGCGGCAAGGACAGTTCCGTAGCCGCGGCGCTATGTGTGGAGGCATTGGGCAAAGACCGGGTCATTGGCGTGCTGATGCCCCAGGGCGAACAACACGATATTGATATGGCGTATATGCTGGTAAACCATTTGGGCATCCGCCATTATGTGGTGAATGTGAAAGATGCGGTAGACGGCATTTTGAAAAATATGCCGGCGGGTATGGATATAACACCCCAAACCCGGCAGAACATTCCGCCCCGGGTGCGGATGGCAACGCTGTATGCCATCTCCCAGAGCAACAACGGCCGTGTTGTGAATACCTGCAATCTTTCCGAAGACTGGGTCGGTTACTCTACCCGCTACGGCGATGCCGCAGGCGACTTCTCCCCTATGTCCAATCTGACCGTGACCGAGGTCAAGGAGATCGGCAGAGTGTTGGGTCTTCCGGATGTTTTGGTGGATAAGACCCCCATTGACGGTCTGTGTGGAAAAACCGATGAAGAAAACTTAGGTTTTACCTACGCCGAGTTGGATCAATATATCCGCACCGGCTATATTGCTGACCGGGAGAAAAAAGCAATCATTGACAGAAAGCATAAAATGAATCTTTTCAAATTGCAGTTAATGCCGGTATTCCAACCGAAACTATAAACATCATACTGCCTGCCTCTTTCCAGAGGCAGGCAGGTTTTTGTAT
>JAZQBF010000143.1:0-8374 GCA_045545615.1 Faecousia sp. | reverse complement strand
GCAACAGCCGGGTAAATGCTTACCCGGCTGATTTTTTACTTTTTATCGCAGTTGCAGTTGCAATTTCCGCAAGCGCCGGAGCAAGAACCGCTGTCCGGGCAACCGATACATTTTTTTCCGCTCTTCTTGGATTTATAGATGTAAAAGCCAGATAGTCCAAGAATCAAAACAATCACAGCAACAACGATCCAGTCAGCAGGATTCATTTTTACTTCCTCCCGCTTAAAGCATATTCCGCTTTTACCTTATTATCCGAATTGATACACAGAATCGTCAGCACCACCGCAAACAAGGCAACGAAGATGCCGCCGCCAACAGCAGCCGTCACGCTCAAGATTTCAGGAGCAGTGATCAAAGTACCGATGGTGTAGACCAGGTAGCCAACGGTATAGCCGGTGCCAAGTTGCAGACCGATGCCACCGAACAGCCACTTCTTATCTTTGATCTCCGCATTCATAGCGCCCATAGCCGCAAAGCAAGGGGGCGAAAACAGATTAAACATCAGATATGCCAATGCGGCAACTTTGGTAATGCCGAAAACAGCGGCGATCTCAGCGCCTGCGCCCTCTGCCATTTCCAACGCCTCTGTGTCGATCAGATTGGAAATGCCATAGCAAACAGCCAATGTGCCAACCACATTTTCCTTGGCGATAAAACCGGTGACAGCAGCGGCAGCCAGTTGCCAAGCCTTAATGCCGATCACAGGAACAAGGACAACTGCGATAGGACCTGCGATAGATGCCAGGATAGAGGTGTTTTCAGCGCCCTCTTCCACCAACTGGAAGTTCCAGTTAAATGCCTGCATAATGTAGACAACTGCGTTACACAGCAGGATGATCGTACCAGCCTTAACGATATAAGACCAGCCGCGGCTGAGCATAGACATACAAGCCCGCTTCAAAGAGGGAACTTTGTATTCCGGTAACTCCATAATGAAGAAGGATTTGCGGTTTTTATAACCGGCGATCTTGTTGACAAGCAATGCGCCCAGCAAGATCAAAACGATGCCTGCAAAGTACATCAAAGTGCCGACCCAGGAAGCCTCGTTGAAGAAAGCGCCGGCAAACAGCGCGATAACGGGCAGTTTTGCGCCGCAGGGCATAAAGGGGGTCAGCATAGCGGTGGCATTGCGCTCACGCTCATTGCGAATAGTACGGGCAGCCATAACGCCGGGAATGGCCCAACCGGTGCCAATGACGAAGGGAATCACGGACTTGCCGGACAGACCGACTTTTTTGAAGATCGGGTCTAAAACGACAGTTGCACGGGCCATATAGCCGCAATCTTCCAGCAAAGCGATTAGGAAGTACATCACCATAACCAGCGGTAGGAAGCCAACCACGGCGCTGACGCCGCCAATAATGCCTTCGGTCAGCAATGCGGTCAGAAATGCATTGGCATTTGCCCCTTCCAGCAAACCAATGACCCATTCTTTGAACATATCGATCAAAGTAACAAGACCGGGAATTGCAAAGCCGTTTTCAAATTCATAGCCCTCTGCGATCCAAACGCCAAGCCAAGCCTGGGAGATTTGGAACACCAGGAACATAACAACCGCAAAGATCGGCAGACCGGCCAGGGGGTGGGTCAGAACCGCATCGATCTTATCCTGGAAGTTTCTATCCTTGGTCAGTACTTTACGGCTCTCTACCTTAGAGACGATCTTATTGACGAAGTCAAACCGCTTGCGATCTGCTGCCTCAACAGCCTTTTTGTCTGTCAGATCGATCACGCCCTGGGTATAGGGAGCCGCCTGCTCTTTGCCGATATGGGCAACGGCGGTTTTTATGACATCAGCAAGACCATTGTCGCTGTTGGCAGTGGAAACGGTTTCCACAACAGGGCAACCCAGTTTTTCGCTCAGTGCATTTGTGTCGATAACCGTTTTCTTTTTCTCGTTGATGTCTGCTTTATTCAGCGCAACCACGACGGGAATGCCCAGTTCCAGCAACTGAGTGGTAAAGAACAAAGAGCGGCTTAGGTTGGTAGCATCCACAATGTTGATGATAACATCGGGATTCTCCCCTTTTACATAGGCGCTGGTAATGCTCTCTTCCGAAGTAAAGGGAGACATAGAATAGGCGCCGGGAAGGTCTACTGCGATCAGTTCTTCCTGTACATCGCCACAGTAAATCTTCTTAATGGGGCTCATTTTCTTTTCAACAGTAACGCCAGCCCAGTTGCCGACCTTTTCGTTACGACCGGTCAGCGCATTATACATTGTGGTTTTACCGCTGTTCGGATTGCCGGTTAAAGCAATTCTCATTGTTTGTTCCTCCTTGAACATATCGCACTTTTTGGTTATTAAACGGGTTTCCCCGAGAAATACGGTTTTAGTTAGCCATTGCTAACTTGTGATCAAAAGAGCATCAGCGGATTTTTTCCGCTGATTTGCGATCATTCCGCAATGACGATCGCCTCTGCAAGTTGGTTATCGATATTATATCTTCCGTCCTTAATAGACACAGTACAGCCGCCTCTGCGCCGGGACACCACTGTGATCGGCTCACCGCTGTAGCAACCGAGAGAGAACAAAAATGCATTCAGTTCTTCATCATCGGTCTTGATATTTTGAATGATGTACTCTTTCCCCTCTTGGGCAGTCAATAAAGTCAATGCAGCCACCTGATTTCATTCATAGTTAGCAAAGGCTAACTGTAGTCCAAAAATATGAATTAGCATCTGCTAACTACAGTATAATACCCTTATTTTTCCACTTTGTCAATACCTTTTGTAAAATAATTCTAATTATAAAAAGCACTACGGGAGTCAGGCAATTGCCCAACTCCCTTTATCGTCACGCTTCATTAAACATATTTCTGATCTTCACGATAGCATTATATGCTTTTTGATAGTACACTTCCCGCGTAATTCCTTTGTAACCGTCCCAGACTTTTGGCATAACCTCCAAAGTGAGTGTTCCGGTATAGTTTGCATTTTTCAGATGTTTTACCACTTTGGAATAATCGATATTCCCGTCAAAGGGGACCATGTGCAGGTCACCGCCGGGTTGGGAAAAATTATCATGGATATGGGTATAAACCAGTTTATGACCAAACAGCGGCATGTATTCCCGTCCGTCCGCAAACACCCCTTCGTGACCCACATCCCAGCAAAAACGCACCGCATCCACATCGTGATAGGTTTCAAATATGTACGCGATATTGGCAAGTTTCCGCTGATTTTCAAATGCCAGGGTAACGCCTTTTTTCACTGCGTGCTCAACCAGTTTATCAAACCGGGCAAAACCCAAATCGTTCATACGGGGCGGTGTATTTCCGGAACTCAAATGGACGACCATCTTGGGAACATTGGCGTGGTGGCAGTTGTCTACGCAGTCGCAAAGGCTTTTGAGCATCTGCTCTCCCGCTTCGTTATCCAGCCAAATATTGTTGATTCCCTTATAAGGCCCATGGACACATTCATAATAAAGACCCGCTTTTTGCGCCACATTCGCAAAAGCCTCTACATCTCCATGTGCGCTTTCCGTGAATACTGCGTCGAATCCAAGTTCTGCAAGTAACTGACAGCCTTCCTCAGGTGTCTCTCCAAACTGACCACAGTAGTTGATACCGATCTTATTCATCTTCTCACCTTCTGTTTATAATTTCTTTTTTAATGCCGTCATACAGTAAAATTCCATAACCCCTGCCGAAATTGCCTCCGGATTTTATATAGGAAACAAAATTCCTTTGCAAGGATGTATCTTGCGGAAGTTCATCAAGGCTGTCCCAATTTAACATTCCGAAAACTGTTTGAGCGTTGTTAAAACTTTCTGTTTCGATCATCGAAACAACATCGAACAGTTGCGAAAATGCTTTCAGGTTAGAGCCTTCTCCATATACCTTTTCAGTGTAGTTCGGAAACAGCAGCCATGATGCGCAGCAAACCGGCAGAATACCGTCTTTCAAATCATCTTTAAAAAAGTTATACGCCTTATCCAATGAATCCATACACAGTTGCGGTGTCAGTTTTCCGGAAGATGGAATATGGCATTTGAACACGCTGTCGCCGGGGCTTAACACGTAGTCACCGTAAGTATATATTTCTTTTTCATATACCGACGTTTGATACTGTAAGCGCCCCAAGGCAAACATTTTACACCAAAAGAAAAGATAAAACCAATCCGTTGTAACACCGCATTGATCATTATATTTTTTGCATTCACGGGTCTTATAGACGAGGTCCTTAAGAGAGTCTACAAGCACCTCTTTTTTAATTCCCAAGCGGAGGTAATCCTGTTCCAGATAAGGAATGCAGTGCAGCCAAAACAGCAATCGCAACATATAAATATCATTTTCCGTTTGCGCCAACTGCTGCGCCTTTTCCAGATAGGACAGCGTCGCTTCCTTTACAACCACCTGTTCTGCTTGGGTAACATGTCCCAACACATTTTCTGGTCTGCCGCACATATAATTTTCTGCCAAAACACTTATATCTTTGCCGTAAAGGTCGTCCTTTTCAAGAATTTCCGCTATATCCGCCGTATCAAATTGCAGTTCTTGCAGCCACTTTGTCAAATGCATATACACACCCCCATTACTGAATCGTCAACAACTCACTAAACTCAAAAATATAATAGTCATTTTCCGCCTGCATTTGCGACACGTACTCCCTGGAAGAATCGTCGTACACGCCGCAGACTTGCATTCCGGCAGATTTCGCTGTCCGGTCTGCGTTTAAATTATCGTCCAGGAAAAGAATATCCTCTACCCTTTCACCTAACCGCTTTGCCACTTGTCTGTAGATTTCCGGGTCTGCCTTGGTGGTAGCAAAATCGTCGCAAGACCATACATTGTCAAACAGATCATACATACCCAGCCGTTTCAGGCAGGGGTCTAATGTGATGTGGGGGCTGGCTGTCAAAATATTCAGTTTTGCCCCTCGCTGTTTAAGCGTTTGCAGCGTGGAAATCACATTTTCCTTGGCTGGAATGTGATAAAGATACGCCTCCATCAAGTATTCCTTGATCTTCAGCGCGATTCGCTCCGGTGGCATATTAAGTCCCATAGAGATAAAATGCTTTACGCAGCCTTCCAACCCCAAAGGTGTTAAAACTTTAATAATATCCGGCTCATAGGGGATATTGTTCTCATCCAAAATCCGGAGCATACACGACACAAAGGTGGGCATAGAGTCCACTAAAGTGCCGTCAAAATCAAACAAATAGGCTTTTATCGACATAATTTTGGTGCTCCTTTTTAATATGAAGAAATAATATCACACTCCCGCGCCCAAAACAAGCACCAACGGCTGTCTTTCCTCAAAAAATACTCAAGTCCAAATGGTGGCTTAACATCTCCAGCGCCTTGATGCCCGCAACACTGTTTCCTTTGCCATCCAGCGCCGGGGAGTAAATGCCGATGCCCATTTTATTGGGAACGATCGCCATAATTCCGCCGCCAACGCCGCTTTTTGCCGGCACGCCAACATTGATCGCAAACTCGCCGGAGCCGTCATACATACCGCAGGTCATCAGAACTGCATTGACATATCTTGCGTATTCTTTATCAAAATACCGCTCGCCGGTTGATTTGTTCACGCCGCCGTTTGCAAAAACAAAGGCGATCTTGGCAATATCCACAATGGTCGCTTTAATGGAGCAGGCTCTGAAATAGCAATCCAGCACTTCCTCAGCATCGTCATTGAGCATTCCGTATGCTTTCAGCATATAAACAAGGGCGCGGTTCTTGTTGCCCGTTGCTTTTTCCGATAAATAGACTTGTTCATCCACAAAAATATCAGGATTGCCGCTGATTTTTCTTGTCAGTTCCAGCAAGCGGTCAAACTTTTCCCGGTAAGTTTTGCCTTTGATCATAGTACATAGGGCAATTGCGCCGGTGTTGATCATTGGATTAATGTGCTCACAGTTCAAAGCCTGATCACTATAGTTAAAGGCATCAAAAGGTTTACCGGTGGCTTCCACGCCTACAAGTTCACGAACCGGCTTCATCCCATTATCCATCAACGCCAGCAAAAGGATCAAAGGCTTAATCACACTTTGCATTGTAAAAGCCTTGTAGTGATCTCCGGAAAAGGTAACCGAATCCATATCAGACACAATGCAAATGCCAAAATCATCCCGATTGGCTTTTGCCAGTTCCGGAATGTAATTTGCCAGTTTTCCTTCCTTTGTATACGGACGGCAAGTGTCCAATATTTCATTGAGCAGATTTTTCATTTTATCTCTCCTAAGCAAGCAATTTCTTTCGTTTTTGTTATTATAACACAATAGTAATAAAAGAGGCAAGATACACAAGCAAAAAAAGACACCCTTTCGGGCGTCTTTTTTGATTTTAATCTACACTATGAAAATGCAAACAACAAAACTTCGGCTCATTTTTAAGTTCATTAGCAACTTCTGAATATGCCGCATTTTTTGCATTGACCGTAGTTGGTGCTGTTTTCTGTGCCACAGCGATTGCAGATCCAACATCCGGCAGGCGGAGTAGTTGATGTTGCTGCCTTCACAGACGTATTAAAGAAACTTGTGCTTTTGTTGTCCGGATTTTCAGATACATCTAAACTTGCAAAAAACTGCTTGTTTGTCATTACAAAATTTCGAATGGCAACAAAATAATAAATTGAACCGATCACACCAATCAAACCGCCGAAAACAATGTTGTAAACCAACGTTATTACCGGACCGGTAATTGGCTCAAACTTATCAACAATTCCTTTTGGATCTTCCTGCAGTGTTTTACTATACTGCACATCTTTAACGGATGATACAATGTTTAGCACGCCAATAATTAGCAAAAACCAGTTTATAAATAATCCACCCAGTATTTGTAGAATTCCTATCACAAGCCATATGATTCCGTTTATATTAAGCCGTTGAGCCAACGTATTCAATAGCGCATCGCCATCTGTCTGCAAAATTTTTGCTGACTTAAATTTTGCTCCTTCAACCGGGCAGCCGCAGCCAATGCAAATTACAGCCTCGTCAAACAGTTCTTTTCCGCAATGTGTACAGTATTTCATACATAATTCCTTTCTGCCTCTTCACAACTGTGGTTTCTTCTACCCTTAGTTTATCTGAATATTCACATAATGACCGTCGTAATCATTGGTGGTGATTTCTAAGTTTTCATAACTGAAGATGTGATAAACACCCATTAGATTATCTTCAAGATCGCAGTAGCGATCAATTTTCTTGTATACATCATAAGCGTCTTCATTATGAAAGAAAAATGTAACCTCATCCTCATCAGGATACACGATGAATGAGTATGGGGTAATTCCATAAAAATCAACCTTGCTATCATACACCAAATAAACGCCGCTTTCTTCATCAGAATCAATACGCTCCGGAATGCCATATCGCATAACAGCGCTGACAACATTGGTTTCTTTGAAATCATCCATTTTCAAGTTGCGCGGCACAAACAGAATTGCAAACACAATTCCTAAAAGCAATACCACAGCACCAATAATTATCCAAAATATATTGATTTTTGAACCAATTTTCACCGACACAGATCTATTTTGTTGCAGATGTTCTTCGTTCTCTACGACGTTACAGCCGCAACCAACACAAATTACAGCCTCATCCATCAGTTCCTTTCCGCATTTTGAGCAGAACTTCATTATTATCACCTCTGTATAGTTTTGTCGAAATATCGCAATCTTATTTTATCCTACTTTCTCCTACTTGTCAATATTCTTAAGCATTTTATCTTATAATGGTTAAGAGGTGATATCAATGAAACCCCTAAAAGAAAAAATCAGCATCACAATCGATGGTGATATTTTAGAAAAAATCAAAGAAAAGGCTGAATACGACGATCGCTCCCTTTCCCAATATATAAATCTCGTATTAAAGCAACATATAAATAATATGGAAGTTAAAAATAAGCCGTGAATTTCACGGCTTATTTTTGTAGCACAAAAGCGGCGATAACTCAATGCGGAGCATTGTATGTAATCCGCAACTTGTTGCGGTATGTAATCATTTCAAAGAAATGTATGTAATCAATCCGAAGAAAATACACCTGCGGTGATGCCATACACGCTACGCGTGATTACATACGCCTATCGGCGATTACATACCAATCCTTCGGATTGGATAAAAAATAAGACAGTCCAAAGACTGTCTTATTTTTTGGCTCCCCCTGTTGGACTTGAACCAACTCCTTTACTCTTGCGGTGCCCAAAAGTTGCGGTCGGCTTGGAGCGCCTGCAACTTTTGACCGGGGCGCCACCCCATATTCGCTTCATCTGCCACCGGCAGCGCTCATATGCGTTGCAGATAACAGCCGCGCGTAGCTGGTCTTTAAGGTGTTATGATGGGTATAAGATTCTGCTATCTTTAAAGTTAAATTAAATCCCTTGGTTTTTGTGCCCGTCTGCCGAAACACATTGTCGTTGGGCA
>JAZQBF010000142.1:0-12936 GCA_045545615.1 Faecousia sp. | reverse complement strand
AATAGCCGCCTTCCTTTACCCAGCCGGTATTTACCGTGACTTCATACAGCCATACACCGTCGGGAGCAAATTGGTTCTCTTTTCCGTTGATGTAAACTGTGCCAGTAGCCATAGATCCACCGCCATGGAAGTAGTACCATTCGCCGTCGATCTTCAACCAACCGGTCTGCATCACACCGTTTTCGTCGAAATAATACATTTTGCCTTCGTCTTCGCCCCAACCGGTGATCATCCGCGCATTCTCATCAAAGGCATACCACTTGCCATTCAGGTTCAGCCAACCGTAGGTCAAATTTTGGTTGGCATCGTAGTAATACCAATAGCCGCCTTCCTTAACCCAGCCAATCTTCGGCTTTACTTCGCCCAGCCACACGCCATCGATATCAAAGTTGTGCTCTTTGCCATCGATGGTGATGACGCCAGTCTGCATCGCACCCGCAGCGTTCATATAATACCAATCGCTTCCGACCTGTACCCAGCCGACTGCCATTGCGCCGTTACTATTGAAATAATAGGTGTTCAGTTGCCAATCCATAAAGCCGGTGACCATCTGTCCCGATTCATTAAAATAGTATAATCTTCCATTTAATTCAAGCCAGCCATAGGTAGGATTTTGGTTGGCATCGTAATAGTACCAATAGCCGTTCTCCTGGATCCAGCCGATCTTCGCCTTTACTTCGCCCAGCCACACACCGTTGGATGCAAAGTTGTGGGTTTTGCCATCTATGGTAACCAAACCGGTCTGCATCACACCTTCGGCATTCATATAAAACCAGTTGCTACCATCTTTTACCCAACCGGTCTGCATATGACCAGAGTTATTAAAGTAGAACCAATAACCCTCAATTTCCTTCCAGCCGGTAACCATACTACCGTTTTCATTCATATAGTACTCATGAACATAGTCAGTAACCCAGCCGGTAAGCATTTTACCAGAGTTGTCAAAACCGTACCATACGCCGCCCAAATTCAGCCAACCGGTATGGTAATAACCGCTTTCGTTTACATAATACCAGTCATCGCCGACTTTCTGCCAGCCCTTTGCCGCAGCAGACGCCGGTACGACCATAGTTGCAACAAGACCTGCAAGCAGAGCAATTACCAGCAATAAGTTTAAAATACGTTTTTTCATAATTTACCTCCTCGTTTTTTAACCACCTTTTAGGTGTAATTTTTCTGTTTTCTTTAAAATTAACCTATCAGAGCGCCGCTGTTGGCAAATGTATACCACTTGCCATCGATATACTTTTGACCGGTAACCATTGTGCCGTCGCTGTTAAAGTAATAATATGTACTGCCATCAATACCCCAGCCTGTGATCATCTGACCGTCGCCATTAAAGGCGTACCACTTGCCGTTCAGATTCAACCAACCATACTGCATTGCGCCGCCGCTCTGGAAATAATACCAGTAACCGCCGATCTGTACCCAACCAGTTTGCATTACGCCGCTACTGTTAAAATAATATGTTTTGCCGTTATCGTTTCCCCAGCCAGTGATCATTTGACCTTTTTCGTTAAAGGCATACCATTTTCCGTTCAGATTCAGCCAACCATAGGTTAGGTTACCGTTAGCATCGTAGTAATACCAGTAACCGCCGCTCTGTTTCCATCCGGTGGTTACTGTTGTTTGACCCAGCCAAACACCGCTGGAAGAGAAGGAGTGTTTCTTTCCGCTGATAGTAACCGTTCCGGTTGCCATTGCGCCACTACTGTCCAGATAATACCAAGTATTGCCCTGTTGCAGCCAGCCGGTAACCATAGCGCCACTGCTGTTCATATAATACCACTTGTTGTTAATTTTTTGCCAACCGGTTACCATTGCGCCGGAAGCATTCATGTAATACCACACATTGCTGATCTTTTTCCAGCCGGTCTGCATCACGCCGCTACCGTCCATATAGTACCATTTTCCGTTATCTTTCAGCCAACCTGTTTTTAATATACCGTCAGTATAATAATACCATTTACCGTTCTTTTCTAACCAATTTACGATGTTGATTTCAAAAATCTGATCAGCTGCGCCATTTTTGGAATAGATATGTATATTTGTCCCTGCTGTACTGTTGGCGCCATTCTTTACATCCATGGCTTTACCGCAGTTGGCCGCAATGATATTATAATTACTCCCCGCTGCCTGAATATAAAAGCGTTGGGCTATAGTGTCGTTGCTTTCGTATGTCCAAAGATTGGTTTCATTTGTTGTTGCGCCGTTAGCAACATCCATTACGGTTCCGTTTACCGCGCTTATAATTTTGTAACTGCCATCACTCTGTCGTACAAATTTCCAAAGGGAACTTTGGGTTCCGTATGTACCCAATTGCACATTGTTATTTACATTGCACACACCGTGTCCGGTGGAGGGGAATTTAATATGGGCATAGAAATTGTCACCAAGGTTTTCATAGCTGATATCGGAATCAGATGAAGGTGTTGAGTAGGTGTATGTAAAAGACCACGGACTGATGCTGTTGGCGTTCATATTACTGCTGGAGGTTGAAACCTGATAATGCAGATGAGGACCAGAAGAGTTACCGGTGCTGCCTACTCTGCCAATTTCCCAACCGGCAGGAATCGGCGCTCCGTAATATACATAACCGGGCATACTACCAGCCTGCATATGCGCATATTGGTAGTAATATCCGTCTTCACCGGCAATCACAACTCCGGTGCCGAAACCATAGCAACAGCTGGAAGAATAATCACCATAATGATTTCTTTCACATTTATAAATAGCGCAAACTGTGCCACCAATAACATTGATTACCTTTTTACCTTCTACACCATATCTGTTGATATCGATGCCATAGTGATCAGGAGGGTTATAGTCCCACCCCACGTATGTTTCATCCGGAACAGGCCAGTAACGAGTAGGCGCTGCCGATGCGGGAACGTTTATTGTTGCAATGATTCCCACAAGAAGTGCCGCTACCAAAAACAAGTTTAAAATACGTTTTTTCATAATTTCCACCATAATATTAAAGATATTTATTTCATTCTCTTTTCCAAGGTTGCGGAAGAAAGGGATGTTAAATGAACCCGGTTTAAGCCGTATTCTGCGGTAAGGACAAAGGATTTGGGCAGGTCATCGCAGGGGATCACGCCGCCATCTTTTTCCGCTTTGGACAAGAATTCTCTTGTGCGCTTGGATGTGGTGGTGTTGTCCATATCGAAAATACCGATAATAGACGATTCCCGCACCGCCATATCATTGCCGATCGACAAATACATTTTCGTTGTCATTGCGAACCAGTGCGCACACTGGTGTGGCAATCTCCTTACTCAAGTATAGAATCATATAAATCTTTCCACTCTGGATTTATGGATTCGATCAACTTATTTTTTCGCGCTCTGTTCCAGCCTTTTATCTGTTTTTCCCGCTCTATAGCCACTCGCACATCACCGGTATATTCATAATATACCAATTTATTTACGCGGTAGCGGGATGTAAAACTCTTTTTGTCCAGGCTGTTTTTATGTTCATAAATACGACGCTGCAGATAATTTGTTATACCAACATAGAGAACTTTGTTATCGCTATTCGCAAGAAAATACACATAATATTGCATACTTTTCCCCTTCTTCTGTCAGATTGCCACACCAGTGACATCCGTCACTGGTTCGCAATGACACGAAAGGCGAATCTATTCTTTCCATTTCGCTGCTTCTGCAACTGCCATTTGGTCACAACGGTTGTTTTTTGGGTTTTCCCCGTGGCCTTTGACCCAGTGGTAGCGTACCTGGTGTTTTTCCACCAAGTCCAGTAACTGTTCCCAAAGGTCCGGGTTCAGAGCAGGCTTTTTATCTGCCTTTTTCCAACCGTTTTTCCGCCAGGAAACCGCCCAGCCTTTGGAAAGTCCGTCTATGACATATTTGGAATCGGAATAGAGTTCTACAATGCAGGATTCTTTCAGCGCCGAAAGACCCTGGATCACCGCGGTCAGTTCCATCCGGTTGTTGGTGGTGTTATCCTCACCGCCGGAGAGTTCTTTCTCAATTCCGTTAAATTCCAGAATCGCGCCCCAACCGCCGGGACCGGGATTACCGGAGCAAGCGCCATCCGTATACAGTGTTACGGTCTTCACGCTTCGGTCTCCTCTTCTGCGATGGCTTCCACACGCTCCAAAGACACCAGTTTGTTGCCCTCTTCGATACGCATTACGATAACACCCTGAACATCACGCTTATAGACATTGATGGAAGCGGCAGGCACACGGATAATGACACCGCCGTTTTCAATGAGCATAACATCGTCCGTATCGGAAACCAGACAGCAACCGGCAACGATACCGGTCTTGGGTGTGATGTTGTAGTTCTTCAAACCCTTGCCGCCACGGCTCTGCGCGACCTTTTCGCCGTTAGGACCGGTACGCAGGTACTCGGAAAGTTCTGTCCGCTTGCCGTAACCCTTTTCAGTAACAGTCAGTAGGGTGGTGCCCTCTTCTGCCTTTTCTGCGCCGATAACATAGTCATCACCGGTTAACATAATACCACGAACGCCGGCAGCATCTCTGCCCATAGGACGAACATCGGTCTCATTGAAGCAGATCGCCATACCGTTGGCGGTTGCCAGAATGATATTGTCATCGCCATTGGTGCGCATTACATTGATCAGTTGATCGCCCTCGTCCAAAGTGATGGCACGGATGCCGGTCTTTCTGCGGGTATTCAGGGCAATAAAGGGGATCCGCTTTACCGTACCCTTCCGGGTGACCATCATCAGATACTCGTTTTCGTTGAATTCCCGGGTAATGACCATTGCGGTGACATTTTCGCCAGATTCCAGAGGCAGAACATTGACCATGGCTGTGCCCCGGGCTGTTCTGCCGGCTTCGGGGATCTGATAACCCTTCCGGTGGTGGACTTTACCCTTATCGGTAAAGAAGAGCATGTGATCGTGGGTAGAAGCGATGTTCAGACTCTTCACAAAGTCCTCTTCTTTCAGATTCTGGGCGTTCACACCTCTGCCGCCACGGCTCTGGGTCCGGTAGGTATCCACAGGCATACGCTTGATATAACCGTGGTTGGAGATGGTAAAGGCGCACTGCTCCTCTTCGATGAGATCTTCAATGTCGATCTCGTCTTCAATATCCTGAATTTCGGTCTTCCGGTCGTCGCCGAACTTGTCCCGGATGACGAGCAATTCCTCACGGAGCACACCCTGGAGTTTTTCGGGATTGGCAAGAAGATCGTTGTAATATGCGATTTTCTCCTGGAGTTCGTCGAACTCTGCCTGGAGTTTTTCTCTGTCGAGACCCTGTAATGCTTTCAAACGCATATCCAGGATCGCCTGGGCCTGGACCTCGTCCAAACCAAAACGCTCGCAGAGTTTTTCTTTGGCATCGTCATAAGCGCTGCGGATAATACGGATCACTTCATCTATATTATCCTGGGCGATGAGCAAACCTTCCAACAGATGCGCCCGCTCCATCGCCTTTTTCAGATCATACTGGGTGCGACGGGTCAGTACTTCTATCTGGAACTGGAGATATTCGTCGATGATCTGCCGCAAGGACAAGATCTTCGGCTGTTTTTGATCGTCCACCAGCGCCAGCATAATGATACCGAAACTGCTCTGCAAAGCGGTCTGCTTAAACAGATTGTTCAGCACCACCTGGGGATTGGCGTCCTTTTTCAGTTCGATCACGATACGCATACCGTTCCGGTCGGTCTCGTCCCGGAGGTCGGAAATACCTTCCAAACGCTTGTCCTTTACCTGCTCGGCAATGGTCTTGATCAACTGACGCTTATTCACCTGGTAAGGCAGTTCCGTCACAATGATGCGGACTCTGTCCTTATTAAATTCTTCAAATTCTGTCCGGGCGCGGACAACCACCTTGCCACGACCGGTGGCGTAGGCGGCGCGAATACCGCTGCGACCCATAATGATGCCGCCGGTGGGGAAATCCGGACCGGAAACGTGCTCCATCAGATCCACCATGGTGATCTCCGGGTCGTCCAGCACTGCCACGCAGGCATTGATCACTTCGGTGAGGTTATGGGGCGGAATGTTGGTAGCCATACCAACCGCGATACCACTTGAACCGTTGACCAACAGGTTGGGGAAACGGCTGGGCAGAACCCTGGGTTCTTTCCGGGATTCGTAGAAGTTGGGATCCCAGTTGACCGTGTCTTTGTCGATGTCCCGGAGCATTTCGTTGGAAAGTTTGCTCATACGGGCTTCGGTATAACGGTAAGCAGCCGGGGGGTCGCCATCCACAGAACCAAAGTTACCGTGGCCGTCTACCAACATATAGCGCATAGAGAAATTCTGCGCCAAGCGGACCATAGCATCGTAAACAGATGCGTCGCCGTGGGGATGGTATTTACCCAACACATCACCCACGCAGGTAGCGGACTTTTTAAAAGGTTTGTCAGAGGTCAAACCGCTTTCGTACATGGTGTACAGAATGCGGCGGTGGACCGGTTTTAAACCATCCCGCACATCCGGCAGGGCGCGGCCCACGATGACGCTCATGGCGTATTCAATATAGGATTTCTCCATTTCTTCCACCAGATTGGATTCTGTGATCGCCTGATCGGGGAACAGAATATCCTCCGGCTTATAGTCGCGGTTATGCTTTGCCAATTACGTCACTCCCTTAAATATCAATGTTAATGGCATATTTTGCGTTTGTTTCGATCCATTCTTTCCGGGGCTCGACCTGCTCGCCCATCAAAATGGTAAAGATCTCGTCTGCCCGGCGGGCATCTTCCAATGTGATTCTCCGCAAGGTGCGCTTTTCCGGGTCCATGGTAGTCTCCCACAGTTCGTGGGGGTCCATCTCACCAAGACCCTTAAACCGGGAAATCTCCACTTTTGCGCCACTTTCGCCACGCATTTCAGCGGAAACCATATCTCTTTGCTCATCGGAGTAAGCCACCCGCTCGGTCTTGCCTCTTTTCAGTTTGTAAAGAGGCGGCACAGCAGAGTAAACATGACCGTTTTCGATCAGCGGCCGCATATAGCGGAAGAAGAATGTAAGCAACAATGTACGGATATGGGCGCCGTCCACGTCCGCATCGGACATAATGATAATTTTGTGATAGCGAAGTTTTTCCAAGTCAAAATCTTCGCCGATACCGCCACCCAATGCCAAAATCAAGGGATTGAGTTTATCGTTGCCGTAAACTTTGTCGGCTCTTGCCTTTTCTACGTTGAGCATTTTACCCCACATAGCAAGGATCGCCTGGAAACGGGAGTCTCTGCCTTGGATGGCAGAGCCAGCCGCAGAGTCACCCTCGACGATGTAAAGTTCGCAAAGGGACGGATCTTTTTCGTTGCAATCCTGCAATTTATCGGGCATACCGCCGGATTCCAGACCGGTTTTGCGGCGGGCATTTTCTCTTGCCTTCCGGGCGGCTTCTCTTGCCCGGTTTGCCATCATTGCCTTTTCCAAAATAATTTTGGCAGTGGCAGGATGCTCTTCAAAATAGGTGGTCAGTTGGTCGCCCACGATCTGCTCCACCAGAGTACGGATATAGGCGTTACCCAATTTCGCCTTGGTCTGACCTTCAAACTGGGCATCGGTCAGTTTTACGGAGATGATCGCGGAAATACCTTCCCGGCAGGCCCCGCCGGAAACCTTGTCATCGCCCTTGATAATGCCGTTTTTCATACCGTAGGCGTTTAAAACACGGGTCAGCGCGGTTTTAAAACCGGTCTCGTGCATACCGCCTTCGGGGGTGCGGACATCATTGGCAAAGGACTGGAGTGTTTCGCTGTAGCCGTCGTTATACTGCACAGCGATCTCCGCAGAAGCATCGCCCTTAGAGCCGGAAACATAGATCACATCATTGTGAATTACGGTCTTATTCTTATTTGTCCAGGTGACAAATTCCCGGATACCGCCCTCGTAGCACATGGTCTCGGAAAGGGGCTCGTCCTCCCGGTCATCGGTGATGGTGATGGACAGACCGGCGTTCAGGAATGCCTCTTCCCGCATACGCTCGTGAAGAATGTTGTAGTCATAAATAACATCATCAAACATTTCCGGATCCGGCTGGAAGGTAACTTCCGTACCGTTTTTGTCGGTATCCCCAACGATGGTCATTTCCTGGGTGATGTTACCCCGGGCGAATTTCATTTCGTGGATCTTACCGTTTTTATAAACGCGGACTCTCAGCCAGGCAGACAGAGCATTTACAACAGATGCGCCAACGCCATGGAGACCGCCGGAAACTTTATAGCCGCCACCGCCAAACTTACCGCCGGCGTGAAGCACAGTAAATACCACCTCCAGCGCGGGCTTCCCGGTCTGGGGTTGAATATCAACAGGAATACCACGGCCATCGTCGGTAACGGTGATGGAGTTACCGGGGTTGATGGTCACAGTAATATGTTTACAGTATCCGGCCAATGCTTCATCGATGGAGTTATCCACGATCTCATAGACCAAGTGATGCAAACCGGAAGAGGAAGTAGAGCCGATATACATACCGGGTCTTTTCCGAACAGCCTCCAAACCTTCCAGGACTTGTATCTGTTCGCCGCCGTATTCCTGGGTTACCTTCGTTTCTTCAGACATAATCCAAACTCCTTAAATCTTCAACATACCTTTACTTATCTCAATTGTTTTTCCTAATTTTGTAAATCTGCCCGGTTCGCAGCAGGTGATAAATACCTGCCCCTGGGAGATTTGATTGAGTACAAAATCCTGCCGCCCGGGGTCTAACTCCGAAAGAACATCGTCAAGGAGCAGAACCGGAATTTCTCCGGACTCTCTTCCCATCAGTTCCCGCTGGGCAAGTTTCAAACTGATCGCCGCTGTCCGCACCTGCCCTTGAGAACCAAAGGATTTTAAATTCATTCCCGAAAGGGAAACATCAAAATCATCCTTATGAGGACCGGTCAAACACTGAGCGCTTTCCAACTCTGCCCGGTAATGGCTTTCCAAATGCTCCTGCAAATAAGAAGTTAATTCAGAAATCGGGGCAAAGGGGTCTTTTACTGTGGAAACAGTTTTATATTCCAACAGAAAATCTTCCGCGCCGCCGGAAAAATGGCTGTGGTATTCCTTTGCCGCTTTTCCCAGACCTTCGTAAAACCGCGCCCGATAGGAGATCAGCAGCGCCCCTACCTGGCAAAGTCTTGTATTATACTCCGGCAGAAGATCCGTCAAAATAGGATTTTCATACCGGTCTTTTAAAATCCGGTTTTTCTGCTCCAATATTCTGCCGTATTCTGTTAGCGCCGCTTCATAATTGGGACGCAGTTGACACAGCGCGTGGTCACCCAAACGCCGCCTTGCGGAAGCGCCGGTTTTTAAAACCATCAAATCTTCCGGGCAGAATAAAACCGTCTGCAACACTCCAGAAATATCGGCAGTCGTTTTCTTTTTTACCCCGTTGCGATACACCTGCCGGGGTCTGGCGGCGGAAAACAATACCCATCGAAGGGTCTGATCCCGCTCCTGCGAGAAAATATTTCCCTCTATATCCCCAAAGGGAGCGCCTATTTTTACCAATTCCGCATTTCTTTGCGTCCGAAAACTTTTTCCCGAACCTAAAAAGGAAACCGCTTCCAAAAGATTTGTTTTCCCCTGGGCATTGTCGCCCACGATCAGATTCACCCCGGGATCAAAGTCCAAATTCAATTTTTCATAATTGCGGAAATTTTCAAGTCTTATATCATTTAGATGCATCGTTACAAATTTTATAGCCTATGCCTTCATAAGAAAAGCAGTCGCCATCATAAAGTTTTTTGCCCCGCATGGTGCAGATCTCTCCGTTTACCCTTACCAGTTCATCCTGGATCACTGCTTTTGCAATACCGCCGGAAGAAACGGCGTTGGCAAATTTCAGCGCCGCTTCCAGTTTGATAAATTCCGAAGTGATCACAACGGGAACAAAATTCGGCTCTTTACGCTTTACGGTTACTTTCATATAAAATACCTATCAGTTGGTTTTGATCCGCACCGGCAGGACCATATAAGAATAGTCATACTTTTCATCTACCGGGGTCAAAACAATGGGACTTAAGCCATTGGTCAGTTCCAAAACCACTTCATCACCGGGAACTGCCCGGAGGGCATCGGCAAGATAGCGGTTGTTAAAACCGATCTCCAGTTCCTTGCCGTCACCGGCAATGGAGCAGCGGTCTTCTGCCACACCAATGGTTGTGTTGGTCTTTAACTGGAGAACCTGATCAGAGAAAACACATCTGACAGGGCTCTTGTATTTTTCGGAAACGATCAAACCCACACGCTCAATGGAAGAAGCCAGTTCTGCCACGTTGGCAACCAACTTAATGGGGCATTTGGTGGGAACAACTTTCCGCCAATCCAGAAAATCGCCGTCCAGCAGGCGGCAGATCAAGGTGGCATCGCCGATCTGGAACAAAATGTGCCGCGCGCCCTGGGTGAAAGATACATCATCATCGGTATCCTGCAGAATTTTTTCCACTTCCTTAAGGCCGTGGGCAGGCACAACAAAAGACATGGTCTTTACCTGCTCTTCTTCGCAGTGATATGTTCTTCTTGCCAAACGGAAACCATCCACAGCAATGGCAGAAACGGTGTTACCTTCCACTTCAAATTTCACGCCGGTGTGAATGGGTCTGCCCTGATTTTCGGAAACGGCAAAAATCGTGCCGCCAATCAGTTCTTTCAGCGCGCTCTGGGGAATGGTGATACTTCTGCCGCTGCCAACATCCGGCAGTTCCGGATAATCTGCAGCAGACTCTGCGGAAATGGAGAAAGAGGCATAACCTGCCCGGATAGAAACCTTATAGTTGTCATCCACCACAACAGTTACCGGGCCTTCCGGCAGACGGCGGATAATATCGCCAAAGAGTTTCGCAGGCAGAACGCAGACACCTGCATCGGTTACTTCCGCATCGATGCGGTAAGTAATGGCAGTTTCCATATTAAAACCGGTAAGTTTCAATCCGTCATCTGCCTGGCAGAGGATACCCTCAATGGCAGAAAGGGCGCTTTTTTGCGCCACAGTACGGCCGGTAATATTTAAACCGGTCACCAGCATACTTTTTTCACAGGTAAAACGCATATTATGACCTCGTTTCTGTTTAATAATTTATAAAATAATAATTTGTAAATAATTTTTGTAGTAATGGTAGTCGTAGAGAAAAAATATGTGGAAAAGTGTATTTTCTCTTAGAAATGCAAGGACTTTTTTTCCACATCGAAATGTGCAGAAAAAAGAATTTTTCCACAGGCAGATTTTTGGAATTTGGAAGAAAATTTTATCCCCAAAAAATCTATCAACAATTAACAGCCAATTGTGGATAAATTAAAGACAAGAGTTGATATTGGCGGTAATGTCCCGAATGTGGTTTTGCAGATTCACATCGCCGCTTTTAATGGAACTTTCCACTTTCTTTATGGAGTAGATCACAGTGGAGTGGTCTTTGTTCAGTTCCTTGCCAATATCCGGGGTGGAGAGATTGGTCAGTTTTCGAATCAGATAAATGGCTACCTGCCGAGCCTCGGCAGTGCCTTTGTTTTTCAGTGTGCCCCGGAGAACGGTCTCGTCCACAGAGTAGAATTTACACACCTGAGAAATGATCAGACCCGGGGTAGGCAGGGCGTTGCCCTCGCTCTTAAACATATCGTCAATAGCCCGGGAAACATTGGGCAGGTTCAGCACCATGCCGTTTAAGTCCACATAGGCGCGGATCTTTTTAACCGTGCCTTCGATCTGCCGGACGTTGTTGGTCACATTGTTGGCGATATAGTCGCAAACATCGTCTCCCAGATCCAGTCCCAAAGAAACCGCCTTTTTCTTAATGATCGCCATACGGGTCTCATAGTCCGGCGCGGCAATGCTGGAAATCAGACCCCATTCAAACCGGCTGCGCAGCCGGTCTTCCAAAGTCTGCATATCGCTGGGTTTCCGGTCAGAAGTCATTACGATCTGTTTGTTGTTTTCGTAAAGGGTGTTAAATGTGTGGAAAAATTCTTCCTGGGTGGATTCCTTACCGGCAATAAACTGAATATCATCGATCAAAAACAGATCTGCTTCCCGGTATTTGTTCCGGAATTCGATGTTTTTACCGCTTTGGATGGCGGAAATCAGTTCATTGGTAAACTGGTCGCCTTTGATATAAACGATATTGGCATCGGGATTGTTTTTCCGGATGGAGTTGGCAATTGCATAAAGCAAGTGGGTCTTGCCAACACCGGGAGGACCGTAAATAAACAGCGGGTTGTAAACCTCGCCGGGGTGATTGGTCACCGCTTTTGCCGCGCCGTAGGTAAATTCATTGGAAGGACCAACCACAAAAGTCTCAAAAGTAAACTGGGGATTAAAGTCCATAGAGGAGTTCTTTTTCCCCTTGGAGCGATAAGCACTCAGTTCTTCATCGCCGAACACCACCACTTTTGCATCGGAATTAAAAATTTCTTTCAAAGCATCCTGAATATAGTCGGTACACCGGCGGCGAATGATTTCCCGTCGGAAGTCGGAAGCGGAATAAAGGATCAGTTGTTCTTCATTCAGTTCCACAACCTCAGCATCGTCAAACCAGGCAGAAACGGTCACCGCGGTGAGGCGCTCTTCCAGGTAGTTGATCACCTTTGCCCAAACATAAGCGGAAGCATACATATCTCTCATCTCCTAATGCAGAAAAATCTGTTTTTCACCGGTAAAAACCTGTGGAAAAAATCAATACTATATCACCGTAAATTTTACCACAGATATTACCAAAACGCAAGGGTTTTTCTTATATATATAAATATATATAAGAAAGATTTTTTCCACAGGGTAAAACAAACTGTCTGTGATGGTTTTGTGCTAAAAAATCAGCGCTTTCTGATTACCACCGAGGTAAGAGGGCAGAGAAAGGGCTGAGACAAGCAACTGGCATCTGTCGGCGTACATTGGTAGAGTTGATAGTTGTGAGTGGTCAGTTGTTAGTTGACGGGTGGTTGAGATTGTTGGTTCCCCTCCCAGGTAAGAGGGCAGAGAAGGCGGTGAG
>JAZQBF010000141.1:0-3407 GCA_045545615.1 Faecousia sp. | reverse complement strand
GGGCAGAGAAAGGGCTGAGACAAACAAAACGAACCTGTAGGCGTACATTGGTACGGTAAGGTTCGTTTTGTGCAGTAAGTCAAAACACCTTGCGTAGCAAGTTTTTTAAAGCAGTGATTTTACTGTACAAAGTAATAATGGAAAACCGCAGACAGAAAATCTGTCCGCGGTTTTGTGCTAAAAATGTGTTTTGACGATCAGCGCTTTCTATGCCCTCGAATTATACGAGAGCAGCGGTGATGATTGCCATCTTATAGACCTCGTCTGCGTTGCAGCCGCGGCTCAGGTCGTTGATGGGAGCAGCCAGACCCTGCAGGATGGGGCCGGAAGCCTCATAGCCGCCCAGACGCTGTGCGATCTTGTAGCCGATGTTACCAGCCTCGATGCAGGGGAAGATAAAGGTGTTGGCGTAGCCGGCAACGGGAGAGCCGGGGAACTTCAACTGGCCGACCTCGGGAGCCACAGCGGCGTCAAACTGCATTTCGCCGTCGATCATCAATTCGGGATCCATCTCCTTGGCAACTGCGGTGGCATCGTGGCTGAGTTTCACAGTGCCGCCCTTGCCCGAACCGTTGGTGGAGAAAGAGAGCATTGCGACCTTGGGGTCGATGCCGAAGACCTTGGCGGTCTTTGCGGTCTCGATAGCCACTTCTGCCAGTTTCCGGGCAGCGGTAACGGTGACATTGCCTTCCTTGTCCACGCTGTCTTCGTAACTCAAGTTGATCGCGCAGTCGCCCATAGCGATCTTCTCGTCGCCGCGGACCATAATGAAGCAGGAAGAAACCAGGTTTGCGCCCTTCTTGGTCTTGACCAACTGCAGAGCGGGACGGACAGTATCGGCGGTGGAGTAAGTAGCGCCGCCCAGCAGGGAGTCAGCATAACCCATCTTCACCAGCATAGTGCCGAAATAGTTACCCTTGGAAAGCGCAGCGCGGCACTCCTCAGCGGACATCTTGCCCTTACGCAGTTCCACCATTTTTTCCACCATGGCATCCATACCTTCGTAAGTAGCGGGGTCCAGGATCTCCACACCTTCGATGTTGTAGCCGCCCTTGGCAGCGTTTGCCTTGACCTCGTCCACATTACCTACCAGAATGGGAGTCAGGAAACCGCCTTCTACCAGACGGGCAGTGGCTTCCAGAATACGGGCATCGTGACCTTCGGTGAACACGATCTTCCGGGGATTGGCCTTCAAAGTTTCGATCATTGCATTAAACATTGTATCGTACCTCCATATTACGGGCGACAGCCCAATTTTTTACAACTACAGTATACACCAAAAATCCAAAAGGTGCAACCATTTTGGCAAATTTGGATCAAGAATCCTTTTAGTGGACAGAAAATATATTAACAAAAAGTTTTTATTTTGGGCAACAATTGTTTTTGTGTTTTTATTGACCTTTTTTCTGAATTTTGATATTGTATAATCAGAAAGGAGAATGACCTATGAATCCTATGATAATTTTTTGGTTTGTTTTGATGTGCCTGTTTCTGGCAATGGAAGCCGGAACGGTGTCACTGATGTCTGTCTGGTTTGCCGCCGGCGCATTGGCAGCGCTGATTGTCAGTTTGCTGTCCGGGCAGTTGTGGCTGCAAATATTGGTATTTTTCGTGGTATCTATTGTTTCCCTTGCATCACTGCGCCCTATTTTGCGGAAATATTTTACCCCGAAACTGCATAAAACAAATGTGGATGCGGTGGTAGGCGCTGCCGGTAAGGTCATTGAGACCATCGATAACATCCAGTCTGCCGGCCGCGTGAAGATCGGTGGAATGGAGTGGGCTGCCCGGAGCAGCGACGGCGAGACCATCCCGGAGGGTACGATCATCGTGGTAGACCGGGTGGAAGGCGTAAAAGTATATGTATCCAAGCAGGAAATTCCTGCCAATATTATATAATTTTCAGGAGGTATCAGTATGGATTGGGTAATTCCCGTAGCATTGATCGCGATCGTTTTGATTGTCATCGGCAAGAACATTTTTGTTGTTCAACAGTCCCGGGCGTATGTTATTGAGCGGCTGGGCGCATTTAACAAGGTACAAGGCGTTGGTCTGCACCTTAAGATTCCGTTTATCGACCGGATCGCCCGCCGGGTGAGCCTGAAAGAGCAGGTTTTGGATTATCCCCCCCAGCCGGTGATCACCAAAGATAATGTTACTATGCAGATCGATACTGTTGTGTATTTCCAGATCACAGACCCCAAACTCTATGCCTACGGTGTGGAGCAGCCTATGGCGGCTATGGTGACCTTGACCGCCACTACCCTGCGTAACATCATCGGCGACCTGGAATTGGATCAGACCCTCACTTCCCGCGATGTGGTCAATACCAAGATGCGCGCCATTCTGGACGAGGCCACCGACCCTTGGGGCATCAAGGTCAACCGTGTGGAACTGAAGAATATTCTGCCTCCTGCAGACATTCAGAGTTCCATGGAAAAGCAGATGAAGGCAGAGCGTGACCGCCGCCAGGCGATTTTGCAGGCAGAAGGTCAGAAAAAGTCTGCGATCCTGATCGCCGAAGGTGAGAGAGAGTCCGCAATTTTGCGGGCTGATGCAGAAAAGCAGGCCGCTATTTTGAAGGCGGAAGCCGATAAACAAGCGGCAATTCTGAAGGCGGACGGTGAAGCCCAGGCAATTTTGGCGGTGCAAAAGGCATTGGCAGATTCTCTGGAAATGCTCAACGAAAAATCCCCCAACGACCAGGTGATCAAACTGAAAGCCATCCAGGCAATGGAAAAAGTTGCCGACGGCAAGGCAACCAAGATCATCATTCCCTCCGAAATGCAGGGCATGGTAGGCTTGGCAAACGGCATCGTGGAAGGCGTTAAGGAATAATGGCAAAGAAAGAAAAACGGTTTATCAAAGCATATTCCCAGGACGGCGGTTTCTCCGGAAACTATATGGCTGTTTATGTGGATAAGCAAACCGGTGTCAACTATCTGTTCAGCGGTTCCGGTTACGCCGGAGGTATGACCGTGCTGGTGGACAGAGAGGGAAAACCCATTATCACGCCCATCCCCAACCAATACGACGAATAAACAGCGGCCCCCCGGGACACCCGGGGCGCAAGTTTTTTGATAAAGCAACAAATTCCAATTTACGGAGCAGTTGGTTAATGCTGTAGGGCGGGGCCTTGGTCCCGCCGTTACCAAACAACCTATCTATCCGGCGGGAGTAAACCCCCGCCCTACAAACTCTATAAACCGGAATTTGAAGATATGTATTCTGTTCGTTACCGAGCGATACAGCGGAAGGAATTGTATGATTCGCGTTGGTAACGAATTTGCCTGGCCGGGCATCCGGCCCGGTCTGTAAATAAAAAGTAAACAATCGCAATATTAAGTTGCATTTTTATAAAGAAACCATATAATAAAATTATCTGAAAACAAGGTGGATGTTTATGA
>JAZQBF010000140.1:0-11238 GCA_045545615.1 Faecousia sp. | reverse complement strand
GCCGGTTTTCTTCCACGGAATTTAGGCATGCCTTTCGCCGCCTTTCGCCTCTGCCGTTTAAGCAGATTGTGAACAGGACGATCTCCTTCCAATCCTAACGCATCCTCAATCTCTCTGTGGCTCATCCCAGCGGTGATCATTTCCTCAATCACAGGCATAAGTTGTTGTATTTTTGTGTATCTTCGTTTGCTCATAATGAATCCCCCCTAATGTAGTTATTATCCTACATTAGGGGGGATTTTGTCTATTGTCCGTTTTTACTGGTTCTGTTCATTAAACCGACGGGGTCATTTTTATACGGGCATATTTTGGAGGGCGGCGATTTTTTCTGCCCATTCCAAGGCTTCGTCTACCAGACCGTCTTTGATGGTTTGGTAATTCATTTTTAAGCACTCGTGGTGGGCTTCGCAGCGCACTAAGTTGCTGGCGCGGAAGTTCATTTTGTCCACATTGTAATCGGTGGGAGTTTTGGGGTAGAGTTGGTGGGAAATCGCCCAGCCCCGGAAATACTTTTCCGAAAGCGCCATATCGCCAATAGGCGCGCTGATGGTAGCCAGGTATTCCAGCATTTTTGCCTTTTCTTCGCCGGTGAAGGGGGTAATGCGGGTGCCGGCAGTATCAAAGCGGTAGGGGATCAGTTCGAAGGAAATACCGCTTTCTTCCAATGTCAGCATACACATAGAGCCGTAGTTCCAACCGGGGGTATCGTCCACAGCATCAAAGGTGACAAACAAGAAGTTACCCAAAGAGTATACGATGGGTTTGCCATTGTAAACCTCATAACCCTGGGGACAGTGGGTATGACCGGCAATGACGGCGTCAGCGCCCATTTCGATAAAGGTGCGGTAGCGTTCCTGAATGCCGGGGGCGGGAACGGGATTGTACTCTGTGCCGCCGTGGAACACGATCACCACATAGTCGGCGATCTGCTTTTCTTCCCGGATCCGCTTCATCAGCCGCAGGATGTTCAAACCGGCAGAGCCGCAAGTGGATTCGGTGGCATAGCCGGGTTCGTTTTCGCAGATGGAAAGAATGGCAACTTTTTTGCCGTCTTTATTTAAGTAGGCAGCGCGGTAGGCTTCTTCCAGGTTTCTGCCTGCGCCGCAGTGTTTGATGCCTGCCTGATCCAAAACGGTCAGGGTGGTTACCAAACCGGTTTCCTGATAGTCGTTGATGTGATTGTTGGCAACGGTTGCAACATCCGCACCTGCGGCTTGCAGAAAAACAACATTCTCCGGAGGACTGATAAGATTAGGTCCGCTCTTTGGCAGTTTTTTACAATCTGCCTCATTGGCGAGGGGGGTCTCCAGATTCATAATGCGGAAGTCCGCTTTTTCCAAAATGGGCTTTACATCCTGCAGAATATCCGCAGATTCCTGATAGGAAAGAGTTCCCTTTTCCATAAAGCAGACATCGCCGGTAAATAACAGTTTCATATCCGTTCTCCTTACTCTACGAATGTGCCGGTGGCATAACCCTGGTATTCATCCAGCAGCCATTGGGCATTGCGGTGGAAATTGATACCTGCCTGGTTGCCCTTAAAGGAAAATACCATATTCACGCTGCCAAAGTAAATGTCGATCACATCGCATTTCAGCCGCAGGGTGTTGGGCATCGTCCAGGCGCCGGAAGTGATACAACGGAAACGACGGTCAGAGGGGACACCGGCAGTAGAGCCGCCGTAGCCATCCTGAGGGAATGTGGAAACCACCGGCTCACCAATACCGAAGGGGATCTCCTTGTAACCCTGTGGGTTTACATAACACATAACGGCAGTGCCGTCGTCGTTCTTTTTAAGGGTGATCTCGGTAATGCCCATTTTATTTTCTGAGAGCACCATTTTCTTGCCCCAAATGTCCCAGGCGGAATCTTTTTCGCCTTCTACCACCGGGTAGGGCATATTGGCGCAGCGGTCTTTCAGCGCCTGCCAGGCATCCGGATCTTCCGGCAAGGATGCGCCGCATTTCTGCTTGATGTCCTGCCATACAGTGGTGTAAAGAATGGGACGCATAGCCGGGTCGCCCTGGTGGTCTGCGGTGCAGACGAACAACAGGTCCTTATCGGGCATACACATAGCCAGTTGGTTGCCCATACCGATCAGGGAGTAGGAGTTGTCCAGGGTGCGCCAGATCTGATAGCCGTAGCCGTGGCCGTTTTCCGGGTTGCAGAAACCGGTATCATTGTTGTCAGAAAGGCGGCTGACAGCCTTCTGCATAAAGTCTTTGGGGATCAGTTGCTCGCCATCTACACAGCCTTCATCCATAATAAACCGGGAGAACCGGGCAAGGTCAATGGTGGTGCACATACAGGCAGAGCCGTTCCAGGAGTGACCGTCGGGGGTTTGCATGCAGTGGGCTTCTTTGCTGCAGCCGATCTTGGAAAGGACCCGCTCATAAAGGAACTCCATAAAAGGCTTTTTCACGATCCGCTCGGTGATAACACCCAAAACATAAGTGGCAGAGGTGTCATAGTTCCAAACCGTGCCACTGGGATGGGTGGTAGGCATTACGAAGAATGTCTCCAGCCAATGCTTTTCCAAATTGCCCGGTGCGCGCATACAGTATGTAGGAACGCCGGGGAAGGGGGCGTTCATTTTCAGCAATTCCTCCACAGTGGCATCCTTTAAATTGGGGTCAGAGCAGTCTGCGTACTCCGGGAACCATTTGAGGGTCTTATCGTCCAAAGCAATTTCACCGTCGCCAATGAGCACGCCCACAGCCATTGCGGCGTAGGTCTTGCTGATGGAGTACATCCGGTGCAGTTCGTTGGCGTGGAAGGGAGGACGATAACCCTCGGCAATAATGTTGTGACCCTTTATCACAGCAAAACTATGTACATAGGCACCGAAAATCTCCAAATGGTCTAAAAAATCCATAATGTCCCGGGAGGCAATACCTGCGGATTCCGGGGAAGCATAGGTTAAATAGTCTTTCATAATACACAACCTCTATATTATAATACTGTAAATTTTATTGTACTCCCTGCTGCACAAGGGCACAAGACAAATATTCCGTCCAAAAATTCAAGAAAATTTGATGTTTTTGGAATCAGTCCACCGAAGAGAGGGGATTTTCCTGCGCCGCCGCAACGGCAATCTTGTCCGGAAATGGGTGGGTGTGGAAGTCGATAAGCATAAGGATCGCTCCATAAATTGGAATTTTTATCATTATATCACAAAATCCGTGGGATTCAACATATTTGCATTTTTGTCCGCAAAGGGTGGAAAAATGTGTTGCTTGCAAAGATTATTGTTGACTTAACCAGAGAAAAGTGATAAAATAACGAAAATATTTGCCAAACACAATGATGAAAACCAGTACACATCCAAAACGCTTTCCCAGAGAACTGCCGGTGGGTGCAAGGCAGCGAGAGCCGGGATGTGGAATACCTTTCGGAGTGGCTTCTTTGAAACACAGTAGGAGAAGACGGGGAAGGCCCGATACAGCCTGCGGATCTGTTAGGATCCCATAAGCCCGCGTAGGGGGTAAACTGAGGTGGTACCACAGGAATTTTCTTGTCCTCTGCTTAAATGTAAGCAGGGGACATTGCTTTTATCAGACAAAGGAGAAGAAAAGATGATCATTACAGACTTTTTGGAGAAAAATGCCCGGCTTTACGGCGCGGAAACTGCTTTGGTGGAGATCAACCCCTCCGAAGAGCGGGACAAAGCCGTAACCTGGTGGGATTTTAACTTGATTGAGAGCGCGTCTCAGGATGCCCCCTATCGCCGGGAAATGAGTTGGAAGGATTTTGACCGCCGGGCAAACCGGTTTGCAAACCTGCTGCTCAGCCGCGGTTTAAAAAAGGGTACAAAAGTAGCGATCCTGCTGATGAACTGCTTAGAGTGGCTGCCTATTTATTTCGGTATTCTGAAAGCCGGCTGTGTGGCTGTGCCTATGAACTTCCGCTACAGCAGCGATGAAATCGCATACTGCTTAGATTTGGCGGATGTGGAAGTGCTGGTGTTTGGACCGGAGTTTGTCAGCCGTATGGATGCCATCGAAAAGAATATTCCCAATGTAAAACTGTTTTACGTGGGCAAAAACGGCCCTGCATATACAGAAGATTGCATGCGTCTTGTGAATTTCTGCTCTTCCAGCGCGCCTCCCGTGGCGCTGACAGAGACCGACGATGCTGCCGTTTACTTTTCCTCCGGTACCACCGGCTTCCCCAAAGCCATTTTACATAACCACAAGGCACTGGTACATTCCTGCCTGACCGAGCAGAATCACCACAGCCAAACAAGAGAGGATGTATTCCTTTGCATTCCGCCGCTTTACCACACCGGCGCGAAAATGCACTGGTTTGGCTCACTGCTCTCCGGTTCGAAAGCAGTCCTTCTCCGTGGTGTAAAGCCTGAGTGGATCTTACGGGCAGCAACGGAAGAACAATGCACCATCGTGTGGCTGTTGGTGCCCTGGGCGCAGGATCTGCTGGATGCGATTGATGACGGCAGAGTGGATCTAAGCCAGTATCGTCTGGACAAATGGCGCTTGATGCACATTGGCGCCCAGCCGGTGCCGCCCAGTTTGGTCAGCCGCTGGATGAAGGTGTTCCCCCATCATCAGTATGACACCAACTATGGCCTTTCTGAGTCCATCGGTCCCGGTTGTGTCCACCTGGGTGTGGAAAATGTGCATAAAGTGGGCGCTATTGGCGTTCCCGGCTTTGGCTGGCAGACCCGTATCGTGGATGAGCACGGCGTTGATGTAAAACCCGGTGAAGTGGGTGAATTGGCAGTCAAGGGCGATGGCGTGATGCAGTGCTACTATAAAAACCCGGAAGCCACCGCGGAAGTTCTGCGCGACGGCTGGCTCTTTACCGGCGATATGGCGCGGCAGGATGAAGAAGGTTTTATCTACCTGGTGGACCGCAAGAAAGATGTGGTCATCTCCGGCGGCGAAAACCTCTATCCCGTGCAAATTGAAGATTTCCTGCGCGCCTTTGACAAAATCAAGGATGTGGCAGTCATCGGTTTGCCCGATGCCCGTTTGGGCGAGATCGCCGTTGCCATTGTGGAGATCAAAGACGGGGAAACCTGCACAGTAGAAGAAATCGACGAATTCTGCAAGGCAATGCCCCGGTATAAGCGTCCCAAAAAGGTGTTCTTTGACAAAGTTCCCCGTAACCCCACCGGCAAGATCGAAAAACCCGCCCTGCGTGAGAAATACTGCAAAGGTCGTTTGGTAGAGGTACAGATCACCGGTTAAGTCGGTAATGCGCAACTGTTATTTACGCACAGAAAAACCAAATTAAGAAAAGAGATGCTTTTGTTATGGATATGGCAATTAAAATCGGTATGCTTATCATATTCTTTGGCATTATGATCGGCGTAGGTCTTTATTGTCGGAAGAAAGCCACCGATGTGGACGGCTTTGTTTTGGGAGGCAGAAGTGTTGGCCCATGGCTGACGGCCTTTGCCTATGGCACTTCCTATTTTTCCGCTGTGGTCTTTGTGGGCTACGCGGGACAGTTTGGCTGGAAATACGGAATCGCCGCCACCTGGGCGGGCATCGGCAATGCGCTGATCGGTTCGCTGATGGCTTGGGCGATCTTGGGTCGCCGCACAAGAGTGATGACCCAGCATTTGGACAGCGCCACGATGCCCCAGTTTTTTGAAGGCCGGTTTGACAGCAAGGCGCTGAAAATCGCCGCCTCTGCCATTATCTTTATTTTCCTGATCCCCTATACCGCATCGCTGTATAACGGCCTCAGCCGCTTGTTCGGTATGGCATTTGACATCGACTACTCCGTTTGTGTGATCATTATGGCGGTGCTCACAGCGGTCTATGTGATCGCCGGCGGCTATATGGCAACGGCTATCAACGATTTTATTCAAGGCATTATTATGCTGTTCGGCATTATAGCGGTGATCGCCGCGGTGCTGAAAGGCCAGGGCGGTTTTATGGAGTCGCTGAAAGGGCTTTCCCAAATTACAGATCCCGCTGTTTCCGATATGCCCGGCGCATTCAACTCTTTCTTGGGACCGGATCCGGTTGGCTTGATCGGTGTTGTACTGCTGACCAGCCTTGGCACTTGGGGCCTTCCCCAGATGGTGCAAAAATTCTACGCCATCAAGAGCGAGAAGGCGATCAATAAGGGTATGATCATCTCCACAATTTTTGCATTGGTGGTTGCCGGTGGCTGTTACTTCTTAGGCGGTTTCGGTCGGCTGTTCTCTGATAAAGTAGATTTGGCGGCAGGCGGCTACGATTCCATCATTCCCACCATGCTCTCCGGACTTTCCCCGTTCCTGATCGCCGTGGTGGTGATCTTGGTGCTTTCTGCATCTATGTCTACACTGTCCTCTCTGGTGCTGGCTTCCAGTTCTACCCTGACTCTGGACTTCATTAAGGGCGCTATCGTGAAAGATATGAGCCAGAAAAAGCAACTGCTGATTATGCGGGTTCTGATTGCGGTGTTCATTGCGATTTCTGTAGTCATTGCAATCGTTCAGTATAAGTCCAATGTGACCTTTATCGCCCAGTTGATGGGCATTAGTTGGGGCGCGTTGGCTGGCGCATTTCTGGCGCCGTTTTTGTACGGTCTTTACTGGAAAAAGACCAGTAAGGTTTCTGTGTGGGTATGCTTTATCTTCTCTACCATCGTGATGGTTGCCAATATTCTGGCAAAAGATATGTTCCCCGCAGTGCTGCAATCTCCCATCAATGCAGGCGTATTCTGTATGCTGGCAGGACTTGTGATCGTGCCGCTGGTAAGCGTGTTTACCAAGCCTCCCAAGAAAGAATATGTAGAGAAGATTTTTTCCTGCTATAATAAAAAAGTGGTGGTTTCCGCCACCGACGCCATTGGCGATCCATTAAAGGAGGAAGTATAAATATGAAACAGTTGATTCTCGGTAACGAGGCGGTAGCACGGGGACTTTATGAAGCCGGCTGCAGTTTCGTTTCCAGTTACCCCGGAACGCCCAGTACGGAGATCACCGAGGCGATCGCAAAATATCCGGAAGTTTACGCCGAGTGGGCGCCCAATGAGAAAGTGGCAATGGAAGCGGCTTTTGGCGCATCTTTGGCAGGCCGCCGCAGTTTCTGCGGTATGAAGCATGTGGGACTTAATGTGGCTGCCGACCCGCTGTTTACCATCGCTTATACCGGTGTCAACGCCGGTATGGTTATCGGTGTGGCAGACGATGCGGGTATGCACTCTTCCCAAAACGAGCAGGATTCCCGACACTACGCCCGGGCATCCAAGATCCCTATGCTGGAGCCCTCTGATTCTGCAGAAGCCTTGGCATTTACCAAACTGGCATACGAAATTTCCGAAAAATTCGACACCCCGGTACTGCTGAAAATGTGCACCCGTGTTTCCCACTCCCAAAGTGTTGTGGAGACCGGCGAGCGGGAAGAGCATCTGAAAGAATATGTGAAAGATATTCCCAAGTATGTAATGATGCCCGGTAACGCCAAACGCCGCCACCCGGTGGTAGAGGCCCGGACTGTTGCACTCACTGAATATGCGGAAACAGCAGAAATCAACCGCGTAGAGCCGGGTGAGAGTAATGCTGTCGGTTTCATTACATCTTCCACTTCCTATCAGTACATAAAAGAGGTGGTAGGCGATCGGTATCCGGTGCTGAAACTGGGCATGATCTGGCCTATGCCGGAGCAGAAGATCCGGGATTTTGCCGCTTCTGTGGAGCAGGTCGTGGTCGTTGAAGAATTGGAGAGTTTTATTGAGACCCACTGCAAGAATTTAGGTATTGCCTGCGTTGGCAAGGATAAATTCTCCTGCATTGACGAACTGAGTCAGAACAAAGTAGCCGCCGCATTGGATATGGCGGTTGGTAAGGGTACGGCACTGGATGCAGCCATCCCGCCCAGACCTCCCGTGATGTGCGCCGGGTGTCCCCACAGAGGCCTGTTCTATACCTTAAAGAAAAACAAACTGACGGTGTTGGGCGACATCGGTTGCTACACATTAGGCGCTGTTGCGCCGTTGGGCGCGGTGGATACGGTTATCTGTATGGGCGCATCTGTGTCCGGTATCCACGGTTTCAGCAAATCTCAGCAAGGCGCTGCCGACGGCAAGACTGTGGCGGTGATCGGCGACTCCACCTTTATGCACTCCGGCATTACCGGTCTTGTGAATATGGCGTATAACGAATCCAATGCCACAGTGATCATCGTGGATAACTCCATTACCGGTATGACCGGTCACCAGCAGAACCCCACTACCGGTTTCAACCTGAAGGGCGATCCCTGCACCAAGATCGATCTGGAATCTTTGTGCCACGCCGTAGGTATTCGCAGGGTGCAGGTGGTAGACCCCTATGATCTTGCCCAGTGCGACCGGGTCATTAAGGAAGAACTGGCAGCAAATGAGCCTTCCGTTATCATCTCCCGCCGTCCCTGCGCATTGCTGAAGACCGTTAAGCATAAGCCTGCTTTGGTGGTAGACCAGGATAAGTGTGTTGGATGTAAGGCTTGTATGAAGATCGGCTGTCCTGCTATCAGCATTGTTGAGGGCAAGGCAAAGATCGATGCTACCCAGTGTGTAGGTTGCGGTGTTTGCGAACAACTGTGCAAAGTTGGCGCGCTGAAGGAGGTCTGAATATGGAAACAAAAAATGTAATGATCGTCGGTGTGGGCGGCCAGGGTAGTTTGCTGGCGTCCAAACTGCTGGGCAGACTCCTTTTGAACAAGGGATACGACATCAAGGTTTCCGAGGTTCACGGTATGAGCCAGCGTGGCGGCAGTGTTGTTACTTATGTCCGCTTTGGCGATAAGGTATATTCTCCCGTTATCGATAAGGGTGAGGCGGACTTTATCCTGTCCTTTGAACTGTTGGAAGCAGCCCGCTGGACAGAGTTCTTAAAACCCGGCGGCAAACTGATCACCAATACCCAGCAGATCAACCCCATGCCAGTGATCATCGGTGCAGCAGAGTATCCCCAGAATCTGCTCTCCAAAATGGCAGAGGCGAATATCGATGTGGATGCGATGGATGCCCTTTCCCTGGCGGTGGAGGCCGGTTCTCCCAAGGCAGTGAATCTGGTGCTGATGGGCAGACTAGCCAGGTATTTCGATATTCCGGAAAATGAGTGGATGGCAGCCATTGAGGTAAGTGTGCCGCCTAAATTCCTGGAGATGAACAAAAAAGCATTTGACCTTGGTTTTAACGCATAAGGAGATGGAAAGAAATGGCAAACTATTATCAACCGGAAATCGAAACTGCTTCTCATGAGCAGATTCGCGCATGGCAGAATGAGCGCCTTGTCAAACAGGTGAAACATGTTTGGGACAATGTGCCCTACTACCGTAAAAAGATGGAAGAAAAGGGCGTCACCCCCGATGACATTCAGAGTGTGGATGACCTGCACAAACTGCCTTTCCTGACCAAGGACGACCTGCGAGAGGCCTATCCCTACGGCTTGAAAGGTATGCCCCTTTCTGAGTGCGTCCGTATTCAGTCCACTTCCGGCACTACCGGCAAGCGTGTTGTGGCGTTCTATACCCAGCACGATGTGGATTTGTGGGAAGACTGCTGCGCCAGAGCCATTGTAGCAGCCGGCGGCACCAAGGAAGATGTATGCCAGGTGGCTTACGGCTATGGCCTGTTTACCGGCGGCCCTGGTCTCAACGGCGGCTCTCATAAGGTAGGCTGTTTGACATTGCCTATGTCCTCCGGTAATACCGACCGGCAGTTGCAGTTTATGACCGACCTGCAGGCGACCATTCTGTGCTGCACCCCCTCTTATGCGGCATATCTGGCAGAGTCTATTTACGAAAGAGGTATCCGGGATCAGATCAAACTGAAAGCCGGTATCTTCGGCGCAGAGGCCTGGAGTGAGGATATGCGCCACGACATTGAAAACAAATTGGGCATCAAAGCCTATGATATTTACGGTCTGACCGAGACCTCCGGTCCGGGCGTGGCATTTGAATGTTCCGAGCAGACCGGTATGCATATCAATGAAGACCATTTCATCGCCGAGATCATCGATCCCGACACCGGCGAAGTGCTCCCCGAAGGCAGCAAGGGTGAACTGGTGTTTACCGCCATCACCAAGGAAGCGTTCCCTCTGCTTCGTTACCGCACCAAGGACATCTGCGTGCTCAGCCGGAAGAAGTGCTCCTGCGGCAGAACGCACATCAAGATGTCCAAGCCTATGGGCAGATCTGACGATATGCTGATCATCCGTGGCGTCAATGTCTTCCCCTCTCAGATCGAGACAGTGCTGATGCAGCAGGGTTACGGCGCCAACTATCAGATCATTGTGGACCGTGTCAACCATACCGACACCTTTGAAATTATGGTGGAAATGACCCAGGATTTGATCTCCGACTCCCTGGCAAAGATCGCCGAGGCAGAGAAGAAACTGGTAGAGGCGCTCCGGGCAATGTTGGGTATTTCCGCAAAGGTGAAACTGGTTGCCCCCAAGACCATTGCCCGTAGTGAGGGCAAGGCTGTCCGCGTTATCGACAAGCGTAAAATTTAAGGAGGAGAGACTATGAGTATTCATCAGATTTCTGTGTTCCTGGAAAACCGTACCGGTCAGTTGGCGGAGATCACCCGGCTGCTGGCAAAGGAGAATGTGGATATCCGCGCCATCTCTATTGCAGAGACTGCAGACTACGGTCTCGCCCGTATGATCGTAGACGATTGCCAAAAGGCGAGCAATGTCTTGCTGCAGCACGGCGATATGCTGTCTATGACACCTGTTTGGGCGGTGGAAGTGCCAGACCGCCCCGCAGGTTTGGCAGAACTGCTGGTTGTGCTTGCAAAAGAAAATATTGCTGTTGAGTATATGTACTCTTTGTTCACCCACCGGGACGGTATGGCATATATGGTTATGCGTATCTCCGATGAGGAAACATTCGAAAAGGCAATGAAAGCAAACAACGTCAAAGTGATGTCCGCTGAGGAACTGGGACTTAAGTAAAATAAAAAAGATCGGATGTGTAAACATCCGATCTTTTTTCAGAGAGTCAAAAAAGCCGCCGATCGTCAAAACACAAATTTGCGTATCAAATCCCAATGTATAAAATTGTCATTGCGAACCAGCCCGCAGGCTGGTGTGGCAATCTCAAGCAAGCAGAAAAGGCTTGCTTACGCAAGGTGTTTTGACTTACTGCACAAATCGAACCTTACCGTACCCATGTACGCCGACAGGTTCGATTTGTTTGTCTCGCCGGCTTCTTTGACCTCTGTCAGTCTGTCAAAAAACAATGGGGTTCTACGTAAAAAATTCATTGACAATAAGGGCATTTTAATGTA
>JAZQBF010000139.1:0-5104 GCA_045545615.1 Faecousia sp. | reverse complement strand
CTTACAGCCGCAAAAAACAGCGTTACAGCCGATGCCGAAATCAGTTTGTCCTTAATCTCCCTTCTCATCTTTTCCCCTTTCGAAATCTCGATCCGTCAAGGCGAACAGTCCCTTAAACCGCCACCCCGGATTGTCAATCAGTGCCGTCTGTTTCGCTGTCTGCATGGTGTCCTGCTGATCGAGCCTCACAGCCTTCACGCCGCTCCCGCCGATTTCACACAAGACCACCACATACGACCGCACCACTATGCGGCGCTTCCTGCCTGCTTCTTCTTTGATCATCGTGCCCACTGTGGGTGTGATCACTGGTATTCCTCCCTTCTGAATTCCGGAACCGGCACGCCTATGTTGATCGCGTCTCGGTACTTGATCCAATCGAACAGCATTTCCATGTCAATCAGCACGATCTTGCCCGACTTGATCACCGCATTGGTTCCGTACCGTTCCGGATGCCGTCTCAGGCCAGCCTCTAGCATGTCCATGCAGTTTGCGCTGAATCCGAATTCCTTCATGACCTGCTGGCGCCGTCTGTAGGTTCTCATTGTTACCCCTTCCGTTACACTGCATCACCTTCAACGCAGGCATAAAATTCTTCCTGTGTCTTTTTGAATTCATATCCCACAAAGCTGCCATCCGTTGCCCAGATCACCATGCCCTGACCATCGCAATAATCCTTGATCATTCGTCTGATTCTTATCTTGTCATTGACTGATGTGTCAGCATTGTTATAGAGTTCGACAAGATATTCCTGGTTATTGCAAGTATCAAGTTTCACGAAATAGCCATCGCCTAAAGAACGGTATCCGTGTTCCTGCAATCTTGACTGAATGACCTGTCCGAGCCCGCGATCCGCAAGGTATGCGGTCTCGGTTTCCTACCCCTTCCAGTCAGAAATGAGCCGATCCGGTATATGGTTCCTGATGCTGACGGTTTTGATGACGTGTTTCCCTTCACGGTCTGCTTTCGCTTCAAGCATCTGAATCGCGTTCTCAACCGCCTTGACGATTTCTCTCATTCAATAAGTTCTCCTTCTAACTTCAACAGTTTTATGCGCCAGTTGTCGAATTGCCACCTGATTCGATTCCGCTCATCTTCAGAAAGGGGTTTCAAGACTTCGGCAAGATTCACTTCCTTTTCGTTGACTTCCATGCACAAGGTGTCTATCTGGCTACCGAGCCTCATGCACCGGCTGAACATTTCATGCGCCAGAAATTCGGCGTTTTCCTTGTCTCTGATTGCATCATTGAAAGAAACAATGCCTTCTGCTTTCTGTTCTTTGAAGTCTTTCCGTTCTTGTTTGACGGATTCGAGGAATTCCTTTTGCGCCTGCCGGTTGGTCTTGTTCAGCCCTTTGACCTCTCGATATCCCTGATTGATGGACATGTCACCGGACTTTACCGCCTCTTTGATGTCATCACGGTCACTATTCTCGATAGTCTCGACCTTGTGGATTGTGTCCTTTCCGACTCCGGCTATTTTGCCAAGCGCCTCGTCTGTCCGACCACCTTCGTCTGATTTCAGACCAAGGGTCTGTCTTTTCTTCGCCTCTTTTGCAATGATCGGCTTCAGCTTCAACGCCAAGAGACAACGATGATATGGCGATAGATTTCTCCGTCCGAACTGATTTCGGATAATCCACGCAATCGCATCCTCTCGCAGATCGAACCTCATTTCCTTGATCTGGAACGGGATACCTCCATGCTTTGCGGAGATCTTCCATCTGTTATGCCCGTCCACAAGAATCTGATCTCCGTTCGGAACCTTCCAAACGACCAGAGCGTCTCGGATACCTTCCTTCACGCAGTTCTCTTCGAGTTGCTTAAATTCATCTTCCGAAAGTGGTGGGATGAGTGACTCAAATTCTTTGTCAATTCTGATCATGTTGCCTTACGCTCCTACAATGTTCTCGTTTTTAAGAACTGAATCGGCAAAAAAAATTGCCTGCATCTCTTCCATCGTTCGGATTCCGAGCAACGAGCAAAGAATATCGACTTCGCTCGTTTTGAAGTCCACGGCGTTGTGGCACTTCTGGGAGAAGTAATTCGCCGAAATTCCGAGCTTTGCGGCGATAAACTGCTTCTTCAATCCGGATGCCTCGATGCACTTTTCGAGTAACTGTTCGTTTACCAACTCTTCACCTCCCTTCTTTATGTTCTCGTTTTCAGCAACATAGTCAATATATCATTTGTTCTCGTTTATGTCAACATTTTTCAAAACTATGTTTTCGATTCTCTGTAAATGTGTTATTTTAGTATCGAAGGGGATGAAAGGAGGCAGGCGTGGAATCAATCGGAAGGAGAATTAAGCACGAGAGGGAACGGCAGGGACTGACGCAGGACGAACTTGCCCGGAAGATGGGATATAAAAACCGGTCTGTCGTCAGCACGATGGAAGCGGCGACCGATTTGAGTCTGAAGAAGGTAAAGAAAGTTGCGGCTGCGTTGAACGTGGATCCCGGCTATCTGATGGGATATCAGCCTAAGAATTCAGAGATAAAATTCCCATTTGAAGACGATTTTGGGAAAATTGTTGAAAAATTAATCGCCGAGAGTTACGTGAAACAGGTTTTCTCTGATATCGAGATTTCAATCATTAAAAGATATAGGGAACTGAATGATGATCAGAAGCGGATGATCCTGAAGATGTTAGACCTAGAATGAAGGGAGGCGCCCATGTGGATAGAACAGCGCGGCGATCACTACATCGCCATAGAGCGTTATAAGGACTACCTGACCGGCAAGACGCGCCGGGTCAGCGTCCCGATGGAGAAAGACACAGCGCAGGCGAGGAAACGCGCGGAGAGGGCCCTGCAAGCGAAGATTGACGCGCAGGCGGAAAAACCCTCGACCGTGACATTGGAGAGCCTTAAAACGGCGTATATCGCGTATCAGCGCAGGACGGTCAAGGCATCCACTGTGAAGCGCAACGACACTATCCTGTCCATCGTTGTCGGCATCATCGGCAAGGACGCGCTATGCGACCGCCTGACCGCAGGAAGCATTATGACGGCGCTGACCGCCACCGGCAAGGAAAACGTGACCGTGAACACATACCTGACGCGCCTGAAAGCAATGTTGCGGTGGGGATACCAAAACGATATGTGCCCGGACATCGCCGGGAAACTCAAGCCGCTCCCGGATCGCTCCGAGCGTGAGAAAATTTCCGACAAATTCTTAGAGAAGTCCGACCTGAAACGCCTTCTCGATGGCATGGAAGTCGAACAATGGCGGAACCTGTCGCGCCTTCTGGCACTCTCCGGGCTCCGGATCGGCGAGGCGGTGGCGCTCACCTACTCCGACATCGACCTGAAGTCCCGCCTGATCCACGTCACCAAGACGTTCGCCCCCACGACTAAAACCGTCACGCCACCAAAGACGGCGGACAGCGTGCGAGATGTGTTCATGCAGGATGAACTTCTGAAACTGTGTCGGAAATTGCTGACAGGTGCGAAACGCCGTGCGCTCGAATGCGGATACACATCCAACCTCATCTTCTGCGATGCGTTCGGCAAGCATATTAGTTATGATGCGTATGAGAAGTATCTGAGGGAAAACTCCGAGCGGATCCTCGGAAGAAAAGTGACTAGCCACATCATGCGGCACACGATGACTTCTCTGTTCGCCGAAGCCGGTGTTGACCTGGAAGTGATCGCCCGGCGGCTCGGGCACCACGACAGCAAACTGACCCGAAACATCTATCTGCACTGCACGCAGGCGCAGACGGAACGCGACCACGAAGCCGTCCGAAAGATTAGCATTTTTTAATTTTTGCCCACGATTTGCCCACAGATGGCAAAAAGAAAACCCCGGAAGCCCTTATTTACTGGACTCCGGGGTTTTTTTCAGAGCCGGAAATGGGCTTAACTAAAGCACCCATGACAGCACTTTACGGCACTTTTACGGCATTTTTCGGGGATAAAACACCCACCAAAGCACTTTACAGCACTTTAATTTGCCCACAAATTGCCCACTAAAAAAAGGCAGAGCCGAAGCCCTGCCGATCAAATAATATTATACAGTTTTCAACCCCGCGCCCCACGTCAGCGGCCCGACCTCGCCGTCATCGTCCAGATCGGACGCGCGCTGGAACTGGAGCGTGGCGGCAAGCGTGTCCTTGCCGAAATCTCCGTCCTGAGTCAGCCCGAGCACCATCTGCCACACCTTGACGGCCTTGCCGGTGTCCCCGTAGCGTAGGATCGGCAGCTCCGTCTCTACCTTGTACCGCTTGACGGTCTTAGCAGTTCCGCCACCGATATACCTTAACACCGTTGCCCACTTGCCCCGGTAGTAGGGCGTCACGGCTATCTCCGTGCCCTGGTCACCGGGCTTGCTGGAGCCGTATCTCTGCCCCCTCGCATGGACAATCTGCCCCTGACCGGCATACAAGGCTGTATGTCCTGCCGTGCCGCCGATGTGATACAGCAGGATGTCGCCGGGGCGAAGGTTTGCACCGGAAGCGAGGTTAATCGAGGCTGTCACATCGCTGAAGCCGTGTTTTGTCAGTTCAGCCTGCATATTCCCGGTGTAGGTGGCATTGCCTGTGTCCACCCCGGCGTGACGGTATGCGCTGATTACAAGGCTACTGCAATCAAAATCGGATACAGTTCCGGCTGTCCCCCACCGGGATGCTTGACTATATCCGTGGCTCTGGTCATTGGCGATGGCGATAGCCCATTGCAGGGCCGCTTCGGGTATGGTCATTCGTCCTCACCGTCCCACTCTTCCGTGCTGATGCCCGGATGGTCAAAATCGCTGGTGTCGGCAAGCCCCTCTCCGACACAGTAAGCGATGACGGAAGCCCCCGACATGATCAGGGCGGATATCTGCGCCGCCTCGGACTCGCTGTGCCCGGCGAAGATGAGGATACCGGAAACGAAGCCCGCCAGAGCCATCCATAACTTCCTACTGGTTAACTTCCTGATGATAGTCTGTTTGTCCATAAGAATACCTCCGTGTTATAGTTTGTGAGCCTTAAACAGCCGCTCATACTCCTCTTGGATGTATTTTGCGGCGGCTTTCGTCCTACCGTTGGCGAATTTCGGATGCCCATCGCAAAACTGATTGTATGTCTCCACATCGTCAAGAGTCTGAGCGAAATATTCCTC
>JAZQBF010000138.1:0-15864 GCA_045545615.1 Faecousia sp. | reverse complement strand
GCCAGCATAATGGCTTTCCTCCTCCAGTGTGTTTGTATTTGTGAAGTTAATTATAGCCTGTCCTTTTGTTTTGTCAAGGGCAGCACCATTTTTTGTAAAGATACTTGCTTTCTGTTTTTAAGGTCTTGCATTGTATCTTCTTGCAGAGGAGGATAGCGGAATCTCCCGCACCAATTCGTATAACACGCTATCCCCTCCTTGTAAATTAAGTATACTCCATTTTTCGCCTTTTGAAAAGAGCAAAAACCTTCTGCGAAAACTCGCAGAAGGTTTTTTGTTTACGGATTCAAACAAGCGCCTGAGGCGTTAAAATTATATGTTTTTGAACCGATCCTTACACTGCCAGTCGCCATTACGCCGCTACCGTGGAAGTAATACCAGGTGCTGCCCAGTTTCAGCCAACCGGTCTGCATTGCGCCACCGCTTTGGAAGTAGTACCAAACTGCTCCGCCGCTATTTGGCCAGCCTTTGTTTGCTATCCAATCTGTGTGCTTTTGCTGGATCTGGGTATATAATTGCCCCTCTCTGAGGAAATCAACAGATACGCTGTTGCTTTTGGCTACATATCCGTGAAGATTTGCAAAATATACCTCGCTTGTGACGTTTTTCCCATTCCATTGATAAAAAACATCTACATTTTCATCCTCGAGATCGCCACTCCACCAAACTTGGTAGTTACCCGATGCAACACTTTGCAACTGTCCATTTGTAAGTTTGAAAACGACTTGTGTATAGGCATCCATTCTGCCTTGATCGTGAATAAAATACCCTTTTCCGTCGGCATAACGAATGCCACCGGATGCCAGTTCGTGCACATAAACCTGTCCGTTTTTATAGCATAACAGTTTATCTCCGCTGGCACTATCCGGACCGTATATATAAATCTCAGGGATCTTATCGTTATCCAGATACAGAATGTTAAAAGTAGTATAATCACTTATAAACCCAAGTTGTTTTTGCCGTTCAATCGCATTTACATACGCATTATACCAGCCTTTATCCATCTCAACTCGCAGATCTTGCCAGCCGGTTGCCATTGCGCCACTTTCGAAGAAATAATACCAGGCGCTACCAACTTTCTGCCAACCGGTTGCCATAGCACCGCTGGATTGCAAATAGTACCAGATATTACCGGATTTTAACCAACCGGTCTGCATCGCGCCAGAGGTGCTAAAGTAGTAGTATACACTACCAACCTTACACCAGCCGGTTGCCATTGCGCCGGAAGATTTCAAATAATACCAAACACTGCCGGATTTCAACCAGCCGGTTTGCATCGCACCACTGCCTGCAAAGAAGTAGTATACGCCGCCGATCTTCTGCCAGCCGGTAACCATCACGCCGCTGCTGTTAAAGTAATACCACACACCGCCCACCTGCGCCCAGCCGGTTGCCATTGCGCCGGAAGATGTCAGATAATACCAAACACTGCCGGATTTCAACCAGCCGGTTTGCATCGCGCCACTGCTGCTAAAGAAATACCACATACCTGACACCTGCGCCCAGCCGGTCACCTTTGCACCGGACTCTAACAGATAATACTTTGCATCATTTTGTTGCAGCCAGCCGGTCTGCATCACGCCTTCAGTATTAAAATAGTAATATTTTCCGTTTACCTGATTCCATCCAGTTACCCACTGACCATTGGCTGCATAATACCACTCTGTGCCTCTTTTTACCCAACCAGAAACCGAGAGCGGTCTGTAAAATCCACAAAGATCGCACGCTTGATCAAATGCATCGCTATAGACATGGGATACCGTTCGTACAAAGTTGCAGATATTGCAAACAGCATCGCAGGCATTGTCGTAGGTGTGTGTTGTGTCACGCGTGTCACCACAAACATTACAATCCGTATCGCAACTATTTGTGTAAACATGATCCGGCACATCGCGGATCATGCCGCAAACATTACATTCTTGGTCGCACGCATTGTTATAAGTATGCGTGATGGTACGCGTATGGCCGCAGACATTGCAATCTGTGTCACAAGCATTTGTATAAACATGATCTGGCACATCGCGGACAAATCCACAGATATTGCAGTCTACATCGCAGTTGTTTTTATAAACGTGTGGCGATACTATCCGCGTATCATTACAAATGTTACATTCAGCATCACAAGCGTTATCGTAGATATGCGTAGTACTGCGGGTGTAACCGCAGACATTACAATCTGTGTCGCAGGCATTTATATAAACATGATCCGGCACGCTGCGGACAAACCAACAAATATTACATTCCGCATCACACGCATTATCATAAGTATGGGTAATGCTGCGAGAATAACCGCATATATTGCACTTTGTATCACAGGTGTTTGTGTAAACATGGTCCGGTACGTTGCGGATAAAACCACAGATGTTACAATTTACATCGCAAGCATTGTAATAGAAATGTGTTATGCTGCGAGTAAATGTGCATGCATTGCAATCTGTGTCGCAGTTATTTTCAAAAACATGAAGGCCACTATCACATTTTGCCCACTCACAATTAATACATTGCCCGTTTCCCTCAATATAGATATGCTGATTTGGAACACAGGTACTATAATGTATTATCGTCTCACTACTTAGACAAAAAACATCATTCCCATTCCATTGCTCTTTACTTCCCTCAAACCATACATGGTCTATAGAGCCAGAATAAAATGCATAATCATCAATTATGGGCGCATCTTGTGGTACAACAATACTGGTAATACTTGCGCACTGCATCGTGTAATCTTTGATTTCTGTTGCATTTTCCGGGATGATTAATTGTGTTATAACTTGACCATTTAGAATAATTTTACGCGGATGGGGTTCTCCGTAGTGATTAGATATATCTACTTGCATCCAGGAAATCAGGTCGCTTATAATCAGGTTTTCAATGTTGCAATTGTAAAATGCACAATCGTTGATCTTTGTTATGCCTTCCCCTATCGTAAGGTTTTTTAGACTTGTACAACTGTCGAAAAGGTTATCTTCAATTACAGATAGTTTATCTGGCAAGACAATTTCTGTTAAACTGCTACATTCAAAAAACGCCTGCATACCTATCGTTTCAATACTATCCGACAAGGAAATGTTGGTTAAATTGGAACAATTCGTAAATGCACAATAATCAATGGTTGTGACGCTATCCGGAACATTTACTGTCTCCAGGCTGTCACAGTAAGCAAATGCATAATAGCCGATGGTGGTAACGGGGTAGCCGCCTAAGGTTGACGGAATCGTCAGGTTGGAGGCAGAGCCGGTATAATCGGTAATGGTTGCCGCGCCGTCAGACACCGTGTATGTATAATCCCCTTCCTGCGCAGCGCTGACTGTGACAGGCTGCAATGACAGGCATAAAAACACAACTGCCGCAGTGAAACACAGGCTGGTTATTATCTTTCCGATTTTCATAGCATTTCCTCCGTGCTTGTTTTGATATTTTTATTATAAAAACACAGCGCAAGAATGACAAGGAAGGCATCATCGGCACTATCGTATGGGAATGCGCACAAACAGCCCTCTGCGTTTTTCCGCTACCAATGCAACCAGTTTCTGCTGCCGATATGCTTCCGTGTAGAAAAACCACCGGTCCAGCGCATGGATGATGTCCTCTTTTTTGCCAGAGGGGATCTGGCAATGGGTGTGGCAGTCGATCACATATTCTTCACTGGGTAGGAAATGGAATCCCCAGCCTTTGGAAAAACCGTCATCCAGGGTCTGCCGATCCTTTATGTAAGGACTGTATGGTGTATGATCCATAAAACCACTCCTCTCAGCCTATACCAGATCGATTCTTCCGAAATATTCTGGTCTGTGAAAATCCGGTTTCGGACAGCCTAAATCAAACAGGGATACATAGTGTTTCATTTTTGTAAGATTACCGCACTTGTAAAAATTTGCTTTTATATACTTGCAGTTTTCCATACGGAAATCCGGATACAATCTTTCCAGCATTTGGGCAGGTATCTTGTAACTTACTGTCCAGTGGTTTTCCAATACTTGGGCTTTGACTTCCATTTTTTCAATATCCGTAAGGGGAAGATACGCAGAATTCTCTCTGTCTGTCCGGATGGCAGCCTTGGTCGTGCCAATGGCATTAACTTCAATATTGATATACTTATCCGAATGTTCCGGATCAAATTTGGCAAAAAACTCCACGCAACTATCCTCATGCACATTAGAAAAATGCTCTGTTTTTTCCGCCAAAGGCTCTTTTTCTTCCACGGTAAATTTCACATAGAATCCCATATCGTCGTAAGAGATCTGCACAAAAACCCCGGGGACATACGCCGTATAGCCCCATTGGGGTCTGTCGATCCAAATCTTTTCCGCAGAATTTATGTTTCCTTTTTTAATTTGCATTGTCATTTTCCTCAAACAGATACCACTTATCCGGCGTAAATCCGTTATCCTCGCCCTCTACGGGGATCATAATGCCGTAACCGGCGTGGCTTACAAAACTGTCAAAATTTCTCTGCATATAAAGTAGTTCGCCCCGTTCGGGGATATCATAATGCCGCAAAGGCGTATATTTTTTAGGGGCTTCCAGGGCGCTGTCGATCTCCGAATAGCGGAACGCCATACGCATCAGGCGGATGTTGTTTCTTGCCGCCGGCGTTTTGGCTGCGGCAAGGGCATTTTCAAAGCCTCGATACATCCGCTCCTTGTCAATATGTTCCATCAGATAAATACCGGCGACCTGAATTTTGCTCTGTCCGTCCAATACGGTTTCTGCGTAGCGGATATTCTCTGCGATAAACGGGCCGCCCTCCCCGAAGATCCGGCAGAAAAGCGCCAAATTGTCCTCCATGGATTTTTCACAATCGTATGCAGTCCTGCCGTAGGTATAGTAATTAAAAAGATTGTTCCAGTGGTTAAAAGGTTCAAACTGGGAAACCATTCCCTCTATGCCCTTTTCCACAAATCTGCGGCAGAACGCCTGCATTTCACAACCCATAGGAATATACCGCTGTCTTCCGGGATAAACGCCCATCAAGTAGTCATAGTACATAACAGAAACGCCCAGAGCGCGCCAGGAAAGCAGATTCTCCTCAAAATGTGTACCCGCAATGCAGGTGCCATCGGACTTACCCACCGTTCTTAAACCGCTGCCCGGCACACTGGGGTCTGCCCCTTGTGCGCCCCAGGTGGCTTCTTTCACATAGATATTCGGTGAAATATCCGTAACACCTTCCGGCGGTTCCCACAGATCAGTATAGGCGCTCATGGCGATCTTTACATCCGGAAACACTTTTGCGACCTTTTTTGCAATACTGTTGATCATATAGAAAAAGTTTTCCACTTTGCTGTAAGGACGGCATTTTTCGCAGCAGCATTGGGGGGCTGTGCCATCTTTATTGCTTAAGGCATAACTTTTCACCAGCGGATTTTGTTTCAGCCAGGCGATCAGATTTTCCGCTATCTGGTTGATCATATCCTCATTTCTTGAGCAAAGCACCATCTGGCCCCCGTGGTTTACCATCTCAAAGCGCTTTCCGTCTTCGGTAAGTTTGTAGTATTCCGGGTGGGTCTCAAAATAATGCTCGCTAAAGTATTTGTTGCCTTTTTGGGGAAGGAGCGTGTCAATGGAATCGTGATGTCCCACCATAAACAGGAAACCGCGCTTTAAACACGCTTCCAGCATACCGTTTTCCTTGAATTGCTCATAGATGCTGTTCCATGTGTAAATATAGTTATACCGGTTTTTGCAAAGCCAGTCCAGAAACGGCACATTCAGTGCATGATCTGCCTTTCCCGCCCAGTCAGAATACTGGGGGCAAACGCCCCGCATAGGAACATCTGCTTTCGCCTTGCAGTAGGCTATGCCGGAAACATCGATCTCCTTTAATTCCGGAACATATTCGCCCCCGGGAACGCCCTCTTTTGTGTATGCCGCAAAGGAGCAACCCACAAAGCGCTCCAGCCATTCATACACCGCATAAACAGTGCCCCGCTCGTTTTCATTGACATTTTTGGAACTGCCCGCCAAAACAAGGCAGTTGTCATAGGCTTTTATAAAAAGCCCTTCCGGGCCGGGAACGGTTTTATCAAACTCCGCTTCCGATATATATTTTCCGGTGAGGCTGTTTCTCTCCGGTCCGCCGATGGCAATGGCATCACCGGAAAGGAACTGGCTTTCCGTGCAAACAGAAAGTTCTGCGCCGCAGATTTTCCCTATGTACTTTTTCAGTTCCCTTGCCGCAAACTGCTCCCTTTCCGTGGCCTTTTCGGGAATTACAATTTTCGCCGCGCAATTTACTGTTATTTTCATACTTCACCCTCCACAAAATAGCATAATGCAAAATATGGTTTCCACAGGAATTATCCGTTTTCATTATATACGTTTTCGTAAAAAACAGCAAGCACATTTCGAGCCTACTGGAAATATTGCAAGGCTGATCTGTAATTTTTGCAATAAAAAAGACCGAGGGGAGACCTCGGTCTTTTGGTTTATTTACAAGCAAAGCGCAGCATATTGAAGGAATGGGGCGGCAGCAGGATCTTATCGCTTACTGTCACAGATGCCGGCTTTATCGGAGTGTTATCCGCCGTATTGGTCGCATCTAAGTCGCCATCCAGACAAATATACTCTGCCAGAGTCACATCCCCAAAGTCCTCCAAAGAAGGTTCCAGTTCCATAGTATCGGTAAGGCTGCGGTTTACAGCAAACACCGTCAATTCGCCCTTTTCCTCGTTGTAAACGCAGGAACTTTCCAGATAAGGCACATTTTTCAGGTCGCCGGCATCGTAGGTATCACATTGTACCGCCGGGCGCATTGCCGTGCCTCTGCCGTAGCGAGAGGCATAGTAGAACGGCCAGTAAAGGGTCTGTACCCAGACTTTACCGCCGGTTTCTGTCATAATGGGCGCAATGGCGTTAACCAGTTGGGCAAGGCAGGCGATCTTCACCCGGTCGCAGTTATTCTGCAGTGTCATCATCATACAAGCGGCAACCAGGGCATCTTTCAGATTGTAGGTGCATTCAAACCGTACCGGCGCTTCCTCAAATGTATCACCAGAGATCACCATATCCTTGCCGAACACGCCCCACTCGTCGAAGGACAGCATCATAGTCTTTTTCGAATGCATCTTGGCTTTCACCGCATCGCACATAGCGGCAACGGACTTGATAAAGGCATCCAGTTCCACACTTTTGCCCAAAAATTCTGCATCCTCGTTGTTTCCGCCGGCAAAATACTGATGAATGGACAAATAGTCCACAATATCATAAGTATGCTCCAAAACCGTCAGTTCCCACTCACCAAACCGGGGCATATTTTTATGGGATGAGCCGCAGGCAACCAGTTCGATAGAGGGATCCGTCTTTTTCATCACCTTGCCGGTCTCCGCCGCCAGGCGTCCGTATTCCTCCGGGGTCTTGCGGCAGATCTGCCATACACCGCCCATTTCATTGCCCAAGCACCAGGTCTTGATGCCGAAAGGCTTCTCAAAGCCGTTCTCCCGGCGCTTGTTGGCATAATAGGTATTGGTGTCCAAATTGCAGTACTCCACGCAGTTGCGGGCATCGTCAACGCCGCGGGTGCCTAAGTTTACCGCCATCATAATTTCCGTACCGGCTTTTTTAGCCCAGGATTGGAATTCGTCGATGCCCATCTGATTGGTCTCAATGGCATTCCACGCCAAGTCCAATTTCCGGGGACGTTTTTCTTTATCCCCGGTGCCATCTTCCCAGTTATAACCGGAGAGGAAATTGCCGCCGGGATAGCGGACGATAGGCACTTTCAGTTCTTTGACCAGTTCCAGCACATCCTGCCGGAATCCCTCGCTGTCAGCCCTTTCGTGACCCGGCTCATAAATGCCGCCGTATACCGTTCTGCCCACGTGCTCCACAAAAGAGCCGTACAGCCGGTCATCGATATTCCCAATGGGGAAATTTTTATTAACGACCAGTTTTGCCTTCATAGCAAATCTCCCTTACACATCAAAAGTTCTGCCGGTGATCTTAGAAACCTTGGCGGCGAACCGCTTTTCGTCAGCATTTAAAATGGCTTCTTCCGGAATGCCGTTTGCTTCCAGCAGTTCCAGAGCAATGCCTACCTCTCCCACACTGCCTGCAAAATGGGCATCGGACGATACCACCAGCGGCACGCCGTATTTTACGCACAGTTTGGCAATGGTCATACAGTTTTCCTTACAGGTGGGGCGGGTGCGGAAAGAGGATGCATTGATTTCCACGATCTTGCCGTACTCGGCAAACAGCGGGATCACTTTTTCATAGTCAAATTTGTAAGTTTCCTCACCGCAGTGACCGATCACATCCACATCCGGATTCTTCGCGATGGCCGTCCAAAGGCGGGTGCACTGGTCAAAATCCATTGGCGCGGTGACAAAACTGTGGATGGATGCAATGACCCAATCCAACTTTTTCAGCACACCGGCAGACAAGTCCACCGTGCCCTTTTCATCGATAATATTGACCTCACAGCCACGAAGCAGATACACGCCGTCATATTCTTCCGGCAGGCAGGTGCGCAGCGTGCCGAAGTACACATCCTCCGGCGAACCGGGCATAATGCCGGTGTGGTCGGTAATGGCAAGAAATTTCAGTCCCTTTTCCTTCGCCACGGCAATATGCTCCATCACCGTGGAATGGGCGTGTCCGGACATTAAGGTATGGGTGTGGGTATCGGCAATGATTTTCATATAGTTGCCTCCATTTTGGCGCATTTTGCCGTGACTTTCGCCCCGGCGGAAACAATTAATTGGGCTCTGCCATGGAAGAGGCGGATCTTATCCGCCTTCTGATGGTGGTGGCTGTTGGGATCGCCGTTGCCAATGCCCAAAATCACCCCATCAGACACAGAAAAAGCGACTTCCTCGCTATAATCCGGCAGAATCACGCCCTCTGCATCGGTTACAGATACATTTATAACACGAACGTCGCTGTTTGTCACGTTCTGCACCCAGTTTTCCAGCACCAACCGGGCAGGCGCGCCTGGGGTACAAACAGAATCTTCCGCTTGTTCAACCCCCCGCTTTGCCACGACGGTCAGTTTGCCCGGGGCAAAGGACACTTCCCAAAAAGTTTTTTTCAAAACCGGTGTCTGTACGCCCAAAGATACGCCGTTTAAGAAAAGTTCTGCGGTGTCTGCGTTGGTAAATGCGCACACCCGAACCTTTTCCCCCTCTGCCCAGTTCCAATGGGGCAGCAGATGAACCGTTAAATCCTCCCGATACCAAGCGCCCAGCAAGTAGGCGGTATCCTTTGCAAAGCCGCACTCATCGTGAAAACCCCAATGGCTGATCACGCTGGGCCAGCCGTATGGGGTGGGCTCGCCCCGGTGGTCAAAGCCACACCAGGCAAAGCAGCCGGCAACATATTCCTTAGAGAAAATGGTTTCCATCGTCTCGTCCAAAGACTCGGAAAAATCTCCCCACTGCTCCCCATACTGGGCAAAAATCTGGGTTTCTTTATCAGACTTATATGCCCCGCGGGTGGCATAGGTAGGACAGTTTTCCGTGCCGATGATCACCTTTTGAGGAAGTCGCCGGTGGGTGGCATCATAATCTTTCAAAAAGTAGTTGACACCTACCACATCCAACGCATCAGCGGCGTTGGATCTTTCCAGCATACCGCCGTTTTGGGCGCCGGTGATCGCCCGGGTGCTGTCCAGCAGGCGCACCCGCTTTGTAAGACCATCGGCAATCCGTCTGCCCCGCTCCTCCGTCTGCCAGGGCTCTTCGTTAAAGAGGCTGTAAAGGAATACGCAAGGGTGGTTTCTGGATAGTTTCACCAAGGCATCCACTTGCTTCAGTGTCTCTTCCGAAAGGTCAAAATGGCGGTTTTCCACCATAACCAGCATTCCCAATCGATCGCAGATCTCCAGCAGAGATTCTGCCGGGGCGTGATGGGCGCAACGGTAGGCGTTAATGCCGAAATTTTTTAAAGTAGCCACCCGCTTTTCCATCAGCGCGTCAGGAATCGCTGCGCCCACGCCGGCGTGGTCCTGATGGCAGCAAATACCCTTCACCGGGTAGTGACCGCCGTTTAAAAACATCCCCTTGTCCGCCACCCATTCTACGGTCCGCAGACCTACGTTGGCAGTAAAGGTATCCAGCGTTTCACCGTCTTTTTCGAGTTTACATAACATTTTATATAGATAAGGCGTTTCCGGACTCCAAAGGTGTCCGCCCGCCACTTCCAGGCAGATATTTTCGCCTTGACCCGCAGCGATACGGTTGCCATCTTTGTCGACCAATTCAGCAGTGACGACACCGTCGCCCACTACTGCCAAGTCCGCTTTTACCAGGAAGCGATCCCCTTGCTTTTCACACCTTACAAAGCAATCTTCTTCCCGGAAATAAGACGTTCCCCGGAACTGGATTCTCGCTGGGCGGTAAAGACCTGCGCCCTCATACCACCAGCCCTCGCACCGAGTGGCATCCACTTGCAACGCAACGGTATTTTCCTGCCCGGGAAGCAGATAGGCGGACACATCGCAGGAAAAGCGATTGTAGCCGCTGAAGTTTCTCGCAGCCGCCACACCGTTGACGAACACGGCGGAGTATCCCAATACGCCCTCAAAGACAAGCCGGGCATTTTCGATATCCGTTTCCGGTAGCGTAAAGTTTACATAATACCACGCAATCCCCCGGTTTTTAAAGCCGCCTGCGGCATCCTCATCCGGGTCTAAATCCAAATATGTCAGCCAGTCGTGGGGCAGCGCCACATCCAGCCAGGAAACGCCTTCGCCGAAGAAATCCTTTTCCAGCACCGCGCCACCGGCTTTACAGCATTGATGGGTTACGCCTACGGGAATATTCCGTTTCCGGGGCAAGTCTCCCAAGTGGAATTTCCACCCGGTATTTAAGGGAAGATCATAATTCGCCAATGCCATTCATCCACATCTCCCGATAAGAAATTTGGGGCGCGCAGGAGTGGGGCCAGTGCAGTTCAAAGGGACTGTTGCCCACATATTCCGATTGCTTGCCGATGATCTGCACAAATCCGCTTTTTTTCAGCCGTACAAAAGCATACAGCGGATCTTTGTAAGGGACGATAAACTTCAGTTCTCCATAGTCTTTCTCCACCGCCGCTGCTGAAGACGCAAACTTGGTGTACAACTGACCGATGTACCGATGGCTCATAGAGTTCATCAGCACATAGTGAACGCCGCCTTTAAACAGATACTCGTCGGCGTGGTCGTGACCGGAGAAGCACATAGTCACCTTGTTAAAACCGGCCTTCTGGTTGACCCGGAAGATCAGATCCTCAAACTGATGGGTATTGTAGATGGCCCACTGACCCTGCAACAGTGTTGCGTGGGTAAAGAGGAAGCACCGCTTATTGGTTGCCTCCAAATCTGCCTCCAGCCATTGCAGTTGCTCCGTGGGAATGTAGCAATTAAAGAAATCCTTTTGGTAGTTATCTACATTGTAGTCAATGTACTGATCGCCGATCTTGGCAAAGTTGGTATCCAGCACTACAAAATGGTAATCGCCCATATCAAAACTGTAGTACTTTCCGGGCATACCCAAAAAGTCCATCATCGCCTCTTTGCCGGCGTGTTCCGTGTCGTGGTTTCCCAAAACGTGGTACTTAGGACCGTCAAACTGATTCCACACGTCAAGTAACTGCTGACCCGCCTCGTTGGGCAGGGTAAAATCGCCCAACTGGATGATAAAATCCGCCTTCCGCTCCTTGGCCTCGTCCACGAATTTCTGCATCCGCCAGCAATTATCGTTATCTTTGCCGTGATGCACATCGGCGCAAATACCAAATAAGATCTCCTCTTGCATATCAAACACTCCTTAGGGCTTCCAATTTCCGTAACCAAACAGTTCCATCATTTCTTCCATAATATCTGCCGCTTTTTCCGCGCAGTGGCGCATATAGGCGCGGGAATCTGCCGCATCAAAATTGCCGGCATCCATAGCCTCTTTCCGCCGGAAAGCCTGCTGTGCGGCATACTGACCGGCTTCCCGGGCAATCCGGGTCCACATATTTACCCGGAGAACACCATCCTCTGCCAAACCCTTGATCTGCGCTTCTGTAAGGCTGGAAGTTCCGTGAAGCACCAGCATTTTCTTGCCCAGAACCTCTGTCAGTTTCCGTGCCCGATCACCGTAATAAGTACCGCTGCCGGTAGTGGCGGATTGCTGCTCTGTGCCTAAATCCGCAACCAGGAAATCAATACCGGTCTGTTTTACATACTCCACCGCACGGGTGCAATAGTCATCTGCCTGGGCGGCTCTGGAACTGCCTTCTACATTCAGCATCTCCATTATACCCTCCACCAGAACATCTTGTCCATAGTTTTGTACATATTCTTTTGTCATTTCCAGATTATCCTCGTAGGGAAAACGCTGGGCATCAAACATTACACTGGAAAAATACTGCATTCCGGTGGTCAGCGCCCAGCGATCCTTAATAGGATCTGCGTGATCCAGGTGCGGCAGTACCAACACATTTCGATAAGGAGAATACTTATCGTCACACAAGGCGTGCAGATAAGCCATATTGGCGATCAGACCCAACTGGGGGTTGCCGCAGTAGGTCATCCGTTCACACTGGGGCATATGCTCGTAAGTAAAGGTGGAAGATACTACCACCGGCACAGTTTCTAACTGGTATTTGTCCGCGATCCGCTGGGCGGCCATCAAAATAGCTTCGGTATTCCAGGCGCTGGCTGTACCGAAAATGCCGATACTGGTGCCGCAGGCGGCTAACTTGTCGGCGATTTTTAAACTCTCTTTACGGTTGGTAATAACAGGCATAATTCTTCTCCTTACAGTTCTACACGGTGATATCCTAAGTACTTGGTAAAAGCTTCCGCAACGGCATCTTTCACATCGCCTTGCACAATGGCCACGTGGTGCCGGAAACCGGCATCGCTGATCTTCTGAAGTTTGTTTTGCAAATTGTCAGTCTCAATCACAATGGGGATGCCGAAAAATTCCTTGCTGACAGGAGCATCCACGATCTGAGCGGTGTCTACATAGAACTGCACCTGACCGTTTTGGGTGCGCATACCGGCAAAGGTGATAGTGCCGGTCTTTACCTTTCCCACATTTAAACCCCAACTGCAACCGTCACCGTAAGACTTGGAAAGCATCTTGTGCTGTTCTACGTGGCCGGGACCTTCCATCAAATCCATAGGCAGAGGACCGCAATGGAACAAAATGCACTTGTTGGGATCGTCGCCGTAGTTGTTGTTCCAATCCAGACAACCGGTACCTGTACCTGCCGCCAACTGCAGACCCATCATCGCCATAGCGTTGGTTACATCCATTTCGCAAACCACAGGTACGCCTTCCTGAATCAAAAGCCCCATGGCCGCGCAAGGTGTAATACCCAGTTCCTGCTGCAGTTCGCTCCAGCAGCGGATGGCAAGAGTGTCCAGCATATTTTCATCGATCATTTTGTCCAGCACCACAGCCAGTTTTGCCAAAGACACATCTCTGCCGGCGGGGGCATCTTTGTAATCGCATACCCGGTGCAGATCTGCCAGACGCGCCTGCACTTTCGGATCAGAGTCGGAAAGTTCCCGGATTGCGGCAAAAACAGTTGAAAAATCGTATGTTTCCACATCTACACCCCGGTTCTCCAGCGCCATTTCATCGTAACGGACACTCTTGAATGCAGTGGTGCGGGCGCCGAATGCACCGATACGCAGGTGCTTCATTCTGCTGACGATCCGGCAAATAGCAGCAAACTTCTTCAGCTGCCGGTCAAATTCCTTGGAAGCAGGATGGGTAACAAAAGGCAAATAGGTGGTGTACCTGGTACCCATTTGTGTCAGCACGCTGGTCAGCGCCATTTTGCCGCAGAAAGCATCCCGGCGGTGGGCAAAGTCCATCTCATCCAGTTTATCCGGGTAGGCTTGCAGAAGAATGGGAACGTCACAATCCCGAATGGCGGCTTTGATACCGTTTTCGTCGCCAAAGTTCGGCAGACAGATCACAAGGCCGGCATATTCTCCCCGGTGTTCCTCCAAAAAGTCAGCAAAAACCCGTCCTTCCTGCAAGGTCTCCACCGCACCATAGCGGGTAGAGAATTCATTGGGATAAATGGCTTCTATCCCGGCGCGGGCAAAGGCATCCAACATCTCCTCCCGGGCGGAAGAGATTACACTGCTGGGGAAAAATCCCCGGTTTGCAATTAAAAGAGCGATCTTCATAAATACATCTCCTTCGAAAATAATTATCGTTACCGTTAACGATAACGGTAACGATAATATATCAGTTTTCAGAGACAAAGTCAACATATTTTGCACTTTCGATTCCCCTCTTGCCTTTTCCCGGTAAATTTCTTATAATAGAGCAAAAGGCAGGTGGATCTCTATGCAGCAACCAAAATCCAAGCGCATCACATTAAAGGACGTGGCAACCGCCACCGGATACTCCGTAAACACCGTATCCAAAGCCCTTCGTGATGCGCCGGACTTAAATACACAGACCAAAGCCGCGATCTGCGCCGCCGCCCGGGAAATGGGCTATGTGGTCAACGATATGGCCAGCGCTCTGCGCAGCGGCTATTCCAATGTTTTGGCGCTGATCGTCAGTGATATTTCCAACCCCTTCTTTGGCATTTTGTGTAAAGAAGTAGAGCAGCAGGCGGCGAAATACAACTACACCGTCATCGTATTCAACACAGAAGAGGATTCTGCACGTGAAGATCGGGCGATCCGCACCGCCCTTTCCAAAAATGTGGACGGTGTGTTGCTTACCCCCTCTCAGCACAGTGCCGAGGGTATCCGACTTTTGCAGGAAATGGGAAAGCCCTGTGTGCTGATCGGTAGATTCTTTGCCGATCTATCGGCAGATGCGGTGCTGTTTGACGACGAAAACGGTGGTTACCTGGCAGGCAAGCACTTAACCGAACAAGGTTACCGGAACATTTTAATGCTCAACGCCCCTTACAACTCCAGCGCCCGGGATCGGGCGGCAGGCTTTGCCCGGGCAATGGCAGAAGCCCCCGGCGTACGCAGCCGCACCATCACCTTGGATTCTCCCCTGGGCGGCGTTGCCCAAGTTTTAAGCAGCGAGTATCAAAAAGAGCCTTTCGATGCCATTTTCGCCTACTCCGACCTTTTGGCAATGGAAGCCGCCAGCACCCTGGAGCAGCTGGGCATCTGCCCCGGCAAAATCGGTCTTGTAGGCTTTGACGATATTCAGTCCCGCCTTTCCCTGCCTATGCCACTGACCTCTGTCAGCGTAGGCAAAGCCGCCTTTGGTCAGGCGCTTGTTAGCCTGCTGATGCGGCGCATTGGGGAAGACAACGGCGATTTTCCCTCCCGTATCGTTCTGCCTACCAGCCTTACCATACGGAAAAGCACCGAAAAATAAAAAGAATGGCTACAGCGAATTGCTGTAGCGACTCTTTTTATTGTATAACAACAGACGCCGTTACTTTTTCCTGCAGGCCTTTTCCAAGTGATGACGAGGCTGCCCTTCCGCCACGCACAGACCCACCGCCGGGTAGACCAAACGAATATCGTCGATCACCTGCATACACATATCCGTCAGGTCGTTGGAAACGAGATTGCCCTTTTCGTCCCGACCGCCTACCATATAGCCGCTGGAAAGACCCCGGGGCACACGCAGATTGATCTGCACGTCCAGACAATTGAGTAGCAGCAGGTCGTAATCCACGGTCATATGGGAGTCCTGACCCTGACCGGCGCGGATGCGCCGCGCATTGGCAATTGGGAATATTACTTGCTCCCACTCCGCCTTTTCTTCCGGCGTAAACGGAACATCCCGCTTGCCTACGATCAACTCCCCCCGGGAGATAGAGGGTGTCTGCCCGGCAAAAGCGGCATAAAAGGCCTTGCCGTACCGCTCCCACTCGGTTAAATCCCGAAGGCGCTCATATTCTTTGTGAAACAGATAAAAAAACCGATCGCTGAATACGCCCTCTTCA
>JAZQBF010000137.1:0-3477 GCA_045545615.1 Faecousia sp. | reverse complement strand
TGGGTTCGGATGCGTTTTTGGATATGCCGGTGAGTTCACAAGCACTTTATTTTCATCTTGGAATGCATGCGGATGACGACGGGTTCATCAACGGCCCTAAGCAGATCGCCCGGTCGGTGGGGTGCAATTTGACCGATCTGCAGAATTTGATCGAGAGTAATTTTCTTTTACAATTTGATGATGTGGTGGTGATCCGGCATTGGCGAGTGGCTAACTGCTTGAAAAATGATCGAATAAAGATGCCTCGGTATCCAGAAATTTCTAAAAAAATTTTTCTGCGAGCAGATAAAATTTATACGGTCACAAGACCATCCAAAATTAAAAGTTTATGGACAGAACGGAAAAACTTGCTTGCTACAAGGAGTTTGGCAGTTAAGGATGGAGAATATCTGGAATCCAGCGGGAATCCGGATGGCGATTTTTTGGATGACCACGGGATTCCCAGAAGAGAAGAGAAGAAAGGAAAAGAGAAGAAAAGAATTGAAAAGAAAAGAGAAGAGCCGAGTGTAGAAGAAGGCGGGTTTCCCGCGGATGCCGGCGGCGACGGCGACCTTGATAGCGAATTAAAATTTATGGGCGGTAAATTGGGCAAGGGGGTGGTTTTGCTATCCGATGCGCAGATAGAAGATCTTTTGGATAAGTTGGGGTTGGACGGGTTCGACCATTATGTGGAAAAACTTGCCGCATTTATCCTGAAAAACGAGGCGAAAGTGAAAAATCATTACGCCACCATTTTGCGATGGTGGCAGGAAGATCGAGGTGTTTTGAATGCAGACGAATCATTTACGAAAAAGTCCGTGTGAGGGGTGTACCAAGGTGTCTTGCCCGGAACAGTGTGACAACAAAGATTGCGCCCTTTGGCGGAAGTGGTACATAGACCGTTGGAACTTCAATTGCGGGGCGGCAAGCGCCGCCGGGCGGATTCGCACGGAGATGGGCGGTAACGGTTAGTTCCGTTATAGCGCCCGGTGACGGTGCTGCGGAAGTGTACGGTAGGTTTTGCGGGGCGGCAAGCGCCGCCGGGCGGATTCGCACGAAGATGGGCGGTAAAGGTTAGTTCCGTTATAGCGCCCGGTGACGGTGCTGCGGAAGTGTACGGATTGAAATTATTTTCAATTATCCATTCGAAAAATTGGAGGTTTTTATGGATTGGAAAGGGGAAGCGGTGGAAAAATTAAGACAGTTGGGGGCGATGGAGACGGCGCTGCAGACCATCCCTCTGGAAGTGCAGCGGCTGGAACTGGACGCCCAGAGCATTCGCGGGGCAGATCCCGGGAAAGTGGTTGGCAAGGGCGGCGGCAGGCAGGAAGATGCCCTTTTATCCAATTTGGTACATCGGCAGGAGTTGGGAAACCGGCTGCAGCAGGCATCCTGCTGGGTGGATACGGTGAAAAAGGCGCTGTCTGCTTTAAGCGAGGATCAGCAACTGGTGTTGCAGCGGCTGTATATTGCGCCCCAAAAAGGCTCGATCGACCGACTTTGCTGGGAACTGGGTGTGGAGCAATCCTCTGTCTATCGCCGCCGGGATCAGGCGCTAAAGCAGTTTACTACGGCGTTATATGGAATGTAAAAAGTTGATAGTTGTAGTGTCGGCAGAGCCGATGGATTGCAATTAAGACACCTCATCCGTCTGCCCCTTGGGCAGACACCTTCTCCTCAAGGAGAAGGCTTATTATAATTGTCAATTGTCAATTGTCCATTGTCAATTGTCAATTGGGAGAACGGATTCTTCGACTGCGCGGCAAAGCCGCTCCGCTCAGAATGACACAGTTTTTTTACATTGTGCGTTACCGAGGGATATAACGGAACTACGATTTGATTCGTGTTCGGGACGAAATGCTTGCCGGGTGCCGACCGGCGACGCGCCGCCGAGATTGCCACACCAGTGACATCGGTCACTGGTTCGCAATGACAACGCTCATTGTGCGTTACCGAGCATTATAACGGAACTACGATTTGATTCGTGTTGGTGACGAATTGTCTGCGGCGCTTGCCGGGCGTTGACAAGGGGTTTCACAGTGTGGTAGAATTGGAGAAATTGATAGTAAATGAGGTGGGTTTTTTATGATCAAAATTGGTATTGTAGGATATGGAAATCTGGCCAAGGGCGCGGAGGCGGCTATCAAACAGAACGGAGATTTGGAACTTTGCGCGGTGTTTACACGCCGGGATGTAGCCACTGTGAAAATTATGTCCCATGCGCCGGTAGTGCCTTACAGCGACATAGATAAATGGGTGGGCAAAATCGACGTTTTGCTCCTTTGCGGCGGCTCGGCGACCGATCTGCCGGAAATGTCCCCGGCGCTGGCGGAAAAATTCAATATCGTGGACAGTTTCGACACCCACGCCAAGATCCCGGAACATTTTGGGGCGGTGGATGCCGCGGCGAAAAGGGGTGACAACCTTGCCCTCATTTCCGGCGGCTGGGATCCGGGTCTGTTCTCCGTCAACCGCCTGTATGCCCAGGCGATCTTGCCCCAGGGCAAGGACTATACTTTCTGGGGTGAGGGCGTCAGCCAGGGTCACTCCGATGCGGTAAGGCGCATTCCCGGCGTTGTGGATTGCCGCCAGTACACCATTCCCGTTGAAACCGCTATGGAGCGGGTGAGAAGCGGCGAAATGCCGGAATTTACCACCCGGGAGAAACACCGCCGGGTGTGCTATGTGGTGGCGGAAGCGGGAGCGGATACCGCTGCCATCGAAAAGACCATAAAGGAAATGCCCAACTATTTTGCTGATTACAATACCAGCGTGACCTTCATCTCTATGGAGGAAATGAAGAAGAATCACGCAAGCCTCCCCCACGGCGGCTCTGTGATCCGCACCGGCAGCACCGGTTTGCATTTGGAGAATAAGCACTGCATCGAATACAAGCTGACTCTGGATTCCAACCCGGAATTTACTGCCAGCGTGCTGGTGGCCTGCGCCCGGGCAGCTTACAAGCTGCACTTAAAGGGAGAATCCGGCTGCAAGACCCTGTTTGACATTGCACCGGCTGACCTTTCTGCCACATCTGCAGAAGAATTAAGAAAGAATTTACTCTAAGAGGTTATCATTTTGGACAACAGAGATTTGATTTGCGAAAATCTTTCCGTAAATGAAGACGGCATTCTCTGCTTTGCAGGGCAACCCACCGACGCCCTTGCCGCGCAGTACGGAACGCCCCTTTACCTGATGGACGAGGATCGCATCCGCCACAATATCCGCACCTATATCCGGGGTATGGAAAAGGCATTTGGGGAGTACGGTCACATTCTGTATGCCTCCAAAGCCGCATCCTTCAAGCGGATCTATGAAATAGCGGCAGAGGAACATATCGGCATTGATGTGGTTTCCTGCGGTGAAATTGCTACCGCAGTCAAGGCAGGCTTCCCTTTGGAAAATGCCTATTTTCACTCCAATAACAAAACAGATGATGACATCCGCTATGCTATGGAAAAAGGCATCGGCTACTTTGTGGTGGACAATTCCGATGAG
>JAZQBF010000136.1:0-9770 GCA_045545615.1 Faecousia sp. | reverse complement strand
ACAAAAGTTACTTCTTTTTTGCGAAAGAGTGACTAAAAGTAGTATAACACGAGGTAAGAAAGCCTAAAAGTAATATACTTTGATTACTCAATTTACCCATTCCGCTTTTTACTGATATGAAAAGCCGTGTAGTATAAACCTACAAGGGAACAAAAGTACATAAATAAGCCCAAGAACAGAAAGCCTGTTGCCTCTCCACCTAATTTGCGGATCGTTTCATCAAATGTAAGTATCGTTCCATTTTCAGTTGAAAACTCGACGATCGTATTAGAATTAGGATGAATCAAAAGATGGATTTCCTGTAGCTGGGACAGCTCAGACAGAGAATTTCTCAAATCCGAATTTATGGATACCCCGTCTATAAAGTAGCGTTCGTCATTAGCACAATCAACAGCTATTTCCTTAATTGTCATAGGATGTTTTTGCTGACGTATTTCCTTATAAGAAACAAACTGTGTGTCAATCAGCGTGCATTCTTCTCGTGTAACTTCTGAATTCCAATATTGCATGCCGAATGTAAATATGCTTCTAAGAAATAATCCAGCTATTAGAAGAAATACAGCGAGACCAAGAGGCATCGGATCTCTTTTCATTTTGAATTCACCTTTGCTGTTTTGCAGGATGCAATCAAAAGCCTGCGAACATTGCCACATAGTTTCTCGGTATATTGATATGTTGCTGTGTCAATTCTTTTGGTTTCATACATCAGCTTCAACCAATAACTCGTTTCGTTGGATTCCTTCAAAGCAATTTCTAATTTTGCTACAAAGTTTTTCTTGCTCTGTGCGTATTGTGCTTCGTGAATATTTGCCCCAACGGAAGTACCGGCTCTTGCAAGTTGATCGGTCATATAAAAACTTTTCGGTGCTGTTACACCATCAACAAGATTTACAATAGCAACAGCAAATTCAAAAGATAAGTCAAGTAATTTGTTTTCGGACATAAATACACCTTCTTTCATCGGTGTTATATCATAAAATGTTACATTTTTCAATGATATATCGCTGACGCGCTATGATATACGGTTTGCACCGTATGATATACTTGCTTCGCAAGCATGATATAATATCCGTCCCTTCATATGCCGCAGGCATATATCATCGCACGAAGTGTGATATCATATCGAAGATATATCACCCGTTCCGCGAGGAACGGATATCATTGAAAAAAGTCACCTTTGTCAGCAGACAAAAGTGACTTTTTTCATGGTGGACGATATAGGACTCGAACCTATGACCTTCCGCACGTCAAGCGGATGCTCTAGCCAGCTGAGCTAATCGTCCAGACGCAGAAGTCATTATATCCGCTATAAGATCATTTGTCAAGAACTTTTTTCAAACATAGTAAAATTCCAATTTACAGAGCGGTTGGTTCGGTACATCGTTATTTTCTGTTTTTGCGCGTTTCTGCCAGCGCCTTTTGCATCCGTGACCACAACCGCTCTTTTACCACTACACGTTTATACTGTCCGCAGCCTTCACACAGATCCAGTTCTCGCGACATAACATACCGTTTTTCGGATTCCTTCTCTTCATTCATTTTGTTGAAACAATGAAAACAATATTCTGACATTTTTATACCTCCTAATATATGTATACATTATATAATGTATTAGTCTATATGTAAAGTGTAATCCTAAGATACTATCTCATTATAGCATAACTGATGGGAGCGTGTCTTATGATCAAACTCAATGCTTTGAAACTGTTGGAGCAGCAGGGAAAAACCAAATACTGGCTATATAAGCAACTGGGTATGAGTTATCAGAATTTCAGCAAAATGGTCAACAATGAGACCAAGTCGATCCAATATGATAATATTGAGACTATGTGTTTGCTGTTAAACTGTACCCCCAACGATTTACTGGTCATAACCGAAGATTAACATACAAAGTGTCCACCTCTGCGGACTTTAATAGCAAAAAGATCCCGGAACTTTATGTTCCGGGATCTTTTTTAATTGTCAGAAGATTCCTGCCAGGGGATGACGGATTTGTTTGCAAAGCGCTTTTTGAAGATCTGCCGGCGGAACAGAAACACCGTATAGGCAGACCACAGCACAAAGAAGATGCCGCAGGCGATGCTGGCGTTTTCCATACTGCTGCCGGCAAAATTCAAACACAGCAGCAGCGGCGCGATCATCACCATCGCCGGGAAATTGGACAGAATATACAAGTTGCATGTGGGGGTGCGCAGGCCGGGGTCGATCTCCTTCATGAGGATCATACCGTTGGAGGCTGTGCCGGTCATAGTGCCGTAAGTCATTAAGAACATCTCGTGTTCAAAGCCTTTAAAGCAGGTTTTGGAAACTTTCCGGATGTAAATATAAGTGATCACTGCGCCCACTACGCTAAGGACTACCACCGGCAGGATATAGTTGCGAATATCGTTGATCTCGATAGCCGCCACGCCCGCCACGATCATCAGGTCGAAGGCAAAGCCAGAGATCCGGTCCATTTGGTAATTGTTGATATAGACCCGGTGCATCAGATTCTTTTTCCGCAGGACTTTCACCGCCGCCTTGATCGCCATTGCAGACAAAGATGCCCACAGGAAGTTAAAACCCCAGGCGATGCTGTTGGTAAAATCGGAAAGGATTCCCAGCAGGCACATAAAGCCAAAGGAGATGGCGTACGCCAGCGCCACGAAGCCTGCCTGCATAGAGAACTTGTCGATGGACTCGTTGTCCGGGATCTCGTTGCCACTGGGGTTGGTCTGGTCGATCACTTCCCCGGCGGGGCGGGCGGCGCGGAGTTCCAGTGTGCCCCGCTTTTTATAAATGTTTATGTACAACACGCCCAGCACCGATGCTACCACAAAACCGATGGATGCCAGGGAAAGGCCAAAACTGCCGTTGCCTGCAAACTGGGTGGCGGGGGTATTGGTGAAGTTGATGTCCCAACTTAAGGCGTTGCCGGGACCCTGCCCGTAAGCCAGCGGCAAAATAAGGCCGCAGATATAAGAGATGACCTGCTCGCCCTTTTGGGTGAGCAAAAACAAAACCAGCGTGATGCCCAGACCCACAAACGCCTGGAGCATATAGCAGCCGCCCTGCAATGCGCCGAACTCCACCACCTGGGTCTTGTTGGTCTTGCCGGCGGTTTTTTCCGTTTTTAAACTCATAGCAGCAAAGCCAATGGCGAGGCAATGGTAGGTGATCACCTGCATCAGCCGGTTGTCCACCAGCATAAAATCAAATTGTTTGCCAATAACATTCACCACCAGCAGCAGCGCGCCGCCCAGCAGCGCCGAGGGGATGAGGCACTTGCGAAACAGCGGAATGGTGCGCCGGAGAATATTGCCCAGCATCAAAAACAGCAACAAAAGTCCCAATTGTACCAGAAATGACCACACAGGACCGTAATTTGCCAAAGTAAAATCCCAGGAAGATGCGTGCGACATAACCGTTCACTCCTTGTTAATAACTTTCCCTTATAATAAAACCAGCGGGCAAAAAAGTCAATCTTTATCAAATTTTCTGCTGACCCAGATCGGTGGTGTCATTCCCAGGCGGGTGAATACCCGACGGGGAATCCGCATCTTTGCGATGCATGGCATCGCGCGGCTCTTATGCGCCGCAAGGGGAAGCGGTTTCTTCCACGCCGCTGCGCTCAGAATGACAGCCATTATACATTATAATATATATTATACAATTCTTTACACATTCACCAATATCCGCAGATGTGGCTTTAGGCAAAATGACTATATTTTTTCCGGTTTTGCCCATTTTTGTCCCGTGGGTATGGAACTTTTCACCATATTTGTCCACGGCGAACATTTGTCCGTAGGTAAAAAGCACAAAAATGCATTTTTCCGATATTTTCATATTGAAATTGCATAAAAATAATGCTATAATCCTACAATAAATTACTATAATGTGTTTACTATGCCCCTTTAGCGCGTTAAAGTTGCGCTGTGGCTGTGGTTATACAGAAAGGATAACGTATATGAATACCAAAACTCTATTATACATTTTAAAAAGAATATTCTTGGCGATTCTCACCGTTTGGATCGTAATTACCATTACATTCTTTGTCTCCCGCGCTGTCCCCGGCGGTCCTTTCGCCAGTGAAAAGGCCATCACCCCTGCCGCCAAGGCTGCGCTGGAAGCCAAGTACGGCTTGGATAAGCCTTTGATGACCCAGTATTTCACCTATCTGAAAGACATCGTTACCGAGTTCGATTTCGGTCCTTCTCTGAAAAACCGCGGCCGTGACGTTATGGACATCATCGGCGACGGCTTGAAGACCTCTGCAAAACTGGGTCTCACCGCTGCCTGCATTGCTTTGGCTGCCGGTGTGGTTTTGGGCGCTGTTGCGGCTCTGCGCCGGAACAAACTCATTGACCGGATCGTGATGGTGTTTACCACCGCCAGTATCTCTATGCCCTCCTTTATTATGGGCACGCTGCTTTTGATACTCTTTGCCCTTGTATTACGGGTGCTGCCTGCCAACGGCGCTGCCCAGGGCGGCTTGATCCTGCCTATTATCACGCTGTCTTTGTCCCCCATGGCGAACATCACCCGTTTGACCCGTTCTTCCATGCTGGACGTTTTGGGTCAGGACTATATCCGCACCGCCAAGGCGAAGGGCGTTTCCGGTGTGAAGGTCATTTTCGGTCACGCGCTGAAAAATGCCCTCATCCCCGTTATCACCTATTTTGGACCTATGCTGGCTTACATCGTTACCGGTTCTCTGGTCATTGAGCAGATCTTTGCCGTGCCCGGCATCGGCCGCGCTTTCGTCAGCAGCATTACCGACCGTGACTACCCCATGATCATGGGTACTACCATCGTTTTGGCAACCCTGATCGTTGTTATGAATATGATCAGCGACATCCTTTACAAGGTCGTTGATCCCAGAATCACTTTGGAGTAAGGAGGAACTGAATATGGATAAAAAGAAATTCCCCCTGCCCTCCATGCATGTAAAACTGGACGATATGATTCCCGCTACTGCGGAGGAAAAGGAATATATCGTGCAGATGCGCGAATCCACCACTTTCTTTAAAGACGGTGTCAAGCGTCTGCTGAAAAACAAAGTTGCCACCATTAGTTTCATTCTGGTGGTGCTGGTTACCCTTTCTGCGATCTTCATTCCCATGTTCTGGCCCTATGCCTACGATGCCCAGTTGGGTATCACCCCCGGCAAGCCCGTTGACCCCTCTTTTGCCAACCTAAAACCCTTTGAGTATGGCACTACCGAGGCTGTCCAACTTTTGGGCAAGGTCAACGCCCAGGTCTACCGTCTGAACTACGCGGTGAAGGAAGTGTATATCGTACCTTCCCAGAAGGCTGCAGACGAGAAAAAAGACAACGAAAACCGCGCGCAACTGGAAGCGCTGTACGCCCAGTTCTGTGCCGGCGAGAATACCAAAGAAGCCTTTATGCAACTGGAAGAATCCATGCCCAAGGGCACTCGTTTTGAGGAGCATCTGGCCATCGACACCAGCGAATTTTCCGGCGAGCAGGCTGTTTCCAAGTGGCTGTGGCAGATCACCCGGAAGGGTGAGGCAGTCCGCCAGTCTGGCGATGTTGCCATGATCGAAGGCGAAAAGGGTTACTTCATCGTCCGTTTTGACGGCTACGAAGGAGAAACTTCTTCCGTATTCCCCCACATTTTCGGCACCGACTCCGCCGGCCGTGACTACTTTATCCGTGTGGTCTACGGTACCCGTATCTCCCTGGCTGTCGGTTTCTTCGCAAGTTTGATCGTTTTGATCATCGGTATGGTCATGGGTTCTCTTGCCGGCTATTGTGGCGGCAAGGTGGATATGGTCATTATGCGAATCGTTGACATTATCTACTCCCTGCCCGATATGCTGATGGTTATTCTGCTGTCTGCTATGCTGGGCACAGCGCTGACCGAGATTTTGGCTGGCACTGCCCTGGAAAAACTGGGCGCCAATATGATCAGTCTGTTTATCGTGTTTGCCCTGCTGTACTGGGTGTCCATGGCGCGGCAGATCCGCGGCCAGATCCTGTCTCTGAAAGAGCAGGAGTATATCCTGGCATCCCGGGCAACCGGCGCAAAGGGTAAGTGGATCATCGTCAAGCACCTGATCCCCAACAGCATCAGCGTGGTGTTTATCTCCACCGCTTTGCAGATCCCCAGCGCAATTTTTACCGAAAGTTACCTCAGTTTCCTGGGTCTTGGCGTGAACGCCCCCATGCCCTCTCTGGGCAGTCTGGCTTCCGACGCCCTGAACGGCATCAACAGTTATCCCTACCGTCTGGTTATCCCCGCGATCGTGATCAGTATCATCGTGCTGAGTCTGAACCTGCTGGGCGACGGCCTGCGGGATGCTTTCGACCCCAAACTGAAAACCTAAACAAAGGAGCGTATGAAAAATGGCTTTACTTGAAGTACGTGACCTGCATACCTCCTTCTTTATCGACGCCGGTGAAGTGAAGGCCGTTAACGGCATCTCCTTCAACCTTGAGCGCGGCAAAGTCCTTGGTATTGTAGGCGAATCCGGTTCCGGCAAGTCCGTTACCGCTTATTCTATTATGCAGATCCTGGCAGGCACCGGCAAGATCGTTTCCGGCTCTATTAAGTTGGACGGTCAGGAATTGGTCGGCGCTGGCGAAAAAGTGATGAAGACCGTTCGTGGCAACAAGATCTCCATCATCTTCCAGGATCCTATGACATCCCTGAACCCCACCTATACCATCGGTCACCAACTGATGGAAGCGATCGTGCTGCACACCGACCGTAACCGGAAAGAGGCTTACGACCGGGCTGTGGAAATGCTCCGTCTGGTAAACATCAATGAGCCGGAAAAGCGTATGCAGCAGTATCCCCACGAATTCTCCGGCGGTATGCGTCAGCGTATTATGATCGCTATGGCTTTGGCCTGCGAGCCGGACATCCTTATCGCCGACGAACCCACCACCGCGCTGGACGTTACCATCCAGGCGCAGATCCTGGAACTGATGAAGCAGTTGCAGGAAGAACTGGGTATGGCGATCATTATGATCACCCACGATTTGGGCGTTGTTGCCCAGATGTGTGACGAAGTGATCGTTATGTATGCCGGCTCTATCTGTGAGCAGGGCACTGCAGACGAGATCTTCTACAATCCCTGCCATGAGTACACCAAGGGATTGATGCGTTCTATCCCCACTGCCGACACCGCCGGCACTAAGTTGCACCCCATCTCCGGTACGCCCATCGACCTTCTGAATATGCCCGCCGGCTGCGCATTTGCCCCCCGGTGTGACAATGCTTTGAAGATCTGTCTGAAAGAGCGCTGCCCCCGTATGGAGATCAACGACGATCACGCCGCCGCTTGCTGGATGAACGTGAAAAAAGCCATGGATGAAGGCAATATCACCCTGGAAGAAGGAGGTGCCGGCAATGAGTGAGAACAAAAACATCCCTTTGCTGGAGGTCAAAGACCTGAAACAGCACTTCCCCATCACCATGGGCGCATTCAAGACCAAGCCTTTGAAGGCTGTTGACGGTGTTTCCTTCTCCATCAACAAGGGCGAGACCCTGGGTCTGGTTGGCGAGTCCGGCTGTGGCAAGACCACCGTTGGCCGCACCATTTTGCATCTGTATAAGCCTACTGCCGGTGAAATTTGGTTCAACGGCAAGCAGATCGTAACCAAGCAGGATGTGCAGGAATTCCGGAAGAAGGCTACTATGGTCTTCCAGGATCCCTACTCCTCTTTGAACCCCCGTATGACCGTCGCCGACATCATCGGCGAGCCTTTGGATGTACACAAACTGTACGCCAACAAGCAGGAGCGCCAGGAGCGCATTCTGGAACTGATGGGGCACGTGGGTCTGAACTCCGAGCATGCCGCCCGGTATGCCCACGAATTCTCCGGCGGTCAGCGCCAGAGAATCTCCATCGCCCGGTCTTTGGCGGTGAATCCCGAGTTCATCGTCTGTGACGAGCCGGTTTCCGCGCTGGACGTGTCCATTCAGGCGCAGGTCATCAATATGTTCGACGAACTGCAGGAAAAACTGGGTCTGACCTATTTGTTCATCGCCCACGATCTGCTGGTGGTCCGTCACATTTCCGACCGGATCGCCGTTATGTATCTGGGCAAGATGGTGGAACTGGCTGACGCCAAGACCATCTACGAAAATCCCCTGCCCCCCTACTCCAAGAGCCTGCTGTCCGCTGTGCCCATCCCCGATCCTGTCATCGCCCGGAGCAATCAGCGGATCATGCTGGAAGGCGACATCCCCAGTCCTTTGAACGCGCCCTCCGGCTGTCCCTTCCGTACCCGTTGTCCCCACGCCTGCGATACCTGCGCAGAATCCATGCCGGAATTCAAGGAAGTGGAGACCGGTCACTTTGTGGCTTGCCACCGGGTCAACGAAATCTAAGTAACCGCAAATAAAATTTCGGTTGCATCTCTTCCCCTTTTGTCAATATGTATCCGGCAAGGATACTTGCCGGCATATTGTAAATATGTAAACAGCAGACTTTTGTCTGCAAAAAAAATGAAAGGAAGTATTCCAAATGAAAAAGATCCTCGCATTGGTGCTGGCTCTTGCTCTTTGCCTGTCTATGGCCGCTTGCGGTCCTAAGACTCCCGCTGGCAACGAGACCACCGGCAGCACCGAAACCACCGCCCCCGTGGCACCCGCAGAGAAGACTTCTCTGTCCGTTTGTCTGGCTTCTGAGCCCGACACCCTCGACCCCGCGCTGAACTCCGCAGTTGACGGCGCTACCATGGTTTCCCACCTGTTCTCCGGCCTGGCAAAATGGGCTCAGGACGCAGAGGGCAATCTGGTCATCGTTGCTGACGCAGTTTCCGAACTGGTCGAAGGCGTTGCCAACGAAGATGGCACTGTTACTTACACCTACACCCTGCGTGACGGCCTGAAGTGGTCCGACGGCAAGGATGTCACCGCTGGTGACTTCGTCTTTGCTTGGAACCGTGCTGCTTCCCCCGCTCTGTCCGGCGACTACAACTACATGTTCGACGTCGTTAAGGGCTACGCTGAGATGTGGGAGACCGACGAGTCCGGCGAAAACTTCGTTAACCCCGACGCTAAGTTGGCTGTCGAGGCTACCGACGACAAGACTCTGGTCGTTACCCTGAACAACGCTGTTGCTTACTGGAACGAACTGCTGGCATTCCCCGTTTACTTCCCCGTTCGTGAGGACGTGGTTGCTAACGAGGCTTGGGCAACCGATCCTGCCACCTACATCTGCAACGGTGCTTACACCATGACCGGTTGGGAGCATGACTCTGTCATCACCCTGACCAAGAACGAGAACTATGTTGATGCTGCTTCCGTCACTCTGGACGAGCTGAAGTGCTACCTGTCCGACGATGCCAACAACATGCTGACCAACTTCAAGAACGGCGATTGGCTGATGATCGACGACGTTCCCACCAACGAAATGGCTGCTCTGGCAACCGACTACCCCGATGAGTACAAGGTTGTTGGCCAGATCGGTACTTACTATGTCAACTGGAATGTGAACGAGAACATCCTGCCCGAGAGCAGCACTCTGACCGGCGTTGAGGCTGAAAAGGCTCAGGCTGAGATCCGTAGCGCTCTGGGTCTGCTGTTCGACCGTGATTACATCTGTGTCGAGATCGGCCAGGCTGGTCAGGTTCCCGCTTCCTCCTTCGTCGCTATGGGTATGACCGATGCCGACGGCAGCCAGTTCTATGAGAACGCTGGCGACAGCGAGGACTACATCGGCTACTACGATGTCGCTGCTATCGAGGCGAACTTCGACGCTGCTGTTGAGACTCTGAAGAAGTACTACACTTACGACGAGGCTACCGGCAAGTTC
>JAZQBF010000135.1:0-8484 GCA_045545615.1 Faecousia sp. | reverse complement strand
AAAAGGAGTCGCAACAGCCAAATGGCAATGGCGGCAGTTGCAATTTTCTCCGGCGATACCGGCAGCCAAAGAAAAGCCAGATACGCCCCACCTACCGCGATCATCCATTGGATATCGAAATAAACGCCAAAGCCAAACACCAAATATGACCAGCCATTTGTGATCAGCCAGGCAATCAGCACACAGAGCAACAGTTTTGGATTCAAAATAAACTGGTATATTTTCTTTATTTTTTCCTTCATAGCAACTCCAAATCCACCGTAGTGCCATAATCATAACATACAAAAGGAAAATGTCAACATAGTAAAAAGGACATCCTTTCGGATGTCCTTTTTATTTGGTGCGCGAGGCGGGACTTGAAGGCTTCTCATAAACCCCGTCCTAAAGTCCATATCCTCGGCCGCAACGGTGTTGCTCTTAGCATCCGCCGGCCACTCGCCGACGAATTTTTAGGGGAAATTTTGTGAAAATGGTGTTTTGTTATTCAAAATAATTGCTCAAAATAGGCATTAGAAATGCTGCGATTGAACATACGATAACAAAATACTTTTTAGGGATGTTCTCCTTAAGCGTCAAGCAAAGGATTGTCCAGATAGTTGGCGGGGTTGGTGACCAAAACAGTGTGCAGGACGTCTTCTGCGTTTTCGTACTTTTCCCGGATCATGTCAGCAATCTTTGTAACAAAATGGGCATAGCCGGGGCCTTCGTGGGCTGCCAATAGCTTTTTCAGACAAATGTCGCAGGAAACGAGAATCCGGTCTGTATAGCCAGCATCGATCAGTTGGTAGAACACTTCCATTCGTTCTGCGTCTGTGGGGAATCTTCCGTATGCGCAGGGGATGGGGTATTCCTTGCCGAAATTGTCAAATTCCAAATACACGCCCCGGTTCATGATTTTCTTCATGTCCTCCACATCCAGAAGAATATCGGTGTGGCAGATGGCAATGTTTTCGGGGCTAACACCTTCTCGTTCCAAAAGGTCAATGACAAACAAACCATGCTGCGCCCAGGGACTTAAATGCACCATAATGGGCGCACCGGTTTTCTTGTGGGCAATAGCGGAAGCCTTCAGTACACGAATTTCCTCGGGATGGATCTCGGTGCTGGTGCCGATCTCACCGATGATGCCGGCCTTGATGCCGGTGCCGTCGATGCCCTCGGTCAGCTCTTTCACCAGCACCTCAGCGATCTGCTCTACGGACTTGGTTTTCAGCCAATCCGGGTGCGCGTCATGGGTGTAGTAACCACAGCAAGTGATTACATTCATATTCGTCTCATCGGCAAGACGCTTTAGAAAGGTTACATCTCTGCCAATGCCGTCAATGGTTACATCCACAAAGGTCTTGCCGCCGGCTTTGGTAAACAGGGAAATTTCCCGGACAGCAAGATCGTGATCATCCAGCAAGAGATTATCTCGAAGTTCATAGCAGTTGGCCATCAGCGCGTCATAATACTGGGGCGCTACCTTGGCGTCCCAACCTACGGAACCGGGTGTCCGGTCACCGAAATACTGAATGCTGATGTCAATCAAGGCGTGTTCGTGGGGGGTGGTAATACCCAGATCTTCCTTTTTGACCACGCCGTTTACGGTCATAATACCCATAGTGAATCTCCTAACTCTATAAAGGTTTCTTCCTGCTCCTGAAGGCGGTTCAGGAGTTTGCTTGCCCACACCAGCAGAAATTCAAACACATCAAATTCCCTTTGGAACCGCAATTCATTTTCATAAACCAGAAAACGAATCTCTTTCAAAACGGAGTGCATTTCCTCTTTTTTACCCTCAGCCAAAAGCTGCAGCGCCAATGCAATTTTGCGGTAAAACGGAGCGTGGGATGGTTGTCTGTTACAATATGCCAAGTTCTTTGCTGCATAAGGTCATACCACCTTAAAAGTGAACTGTATGTTTTAGAAGGAATAGCCGGTTACGCTGTAGTAAGCCATGTTGGGCTGCCGGACATCCAAACGACCATAGCAGGCGCAAACGGGGATGTCGCTCTTCACCCACACGGTAAACTGCACGGACTCACCCAGCATAAGTCCCTTGTCGCCCAGAGGATGATCCAGACGGACGCAGGTAGTTCTCATGCCGTCCAGCTCCACAAAAATGCCGGTTTCGGGATCCTTATCCTCAAACAGGAAGGTCAGTTCAATAGTTGCTTTCTCCTTGTTCAGGTTTGTCAGCATCAGAGCATCGTGGCCTTCGAATTCGGGATTGTCTCCGTGGGGAGGCAGGTAACCGTCACAGAACACCCAATTCTTCTTTCCCATTTCCATAACTGTCACCTCTTATTTGAAAATTTCGGGGATAGCCTTGTCATTGTAGGTAGTCATACGCTGGGCACCGTTGGCACCGATCAGGTAGCAATCCTCCATACGGAAGGAACCCCACTCCATGCCCTTAAAGTAGGCGTCAATGCAGATAGCCATGCCCTCTTCGATAACGCGCTTATTGGCCACGGAGAACACAGGTGCTTCGCATTCCAGCATACCGGTGCTGTGGAGGCTGCCGTAGGGGCAGTAGTCGATGTAACCGTACTTGGTCAGATACTCGGTGTAGGCGTTCAGCACCACATCACAGGGAGTACCGGGGAGCATTTTGGCGGAGGCGTAGTTCAGTGCGTCGTAAGCGCAGTGCACAGCGTCTTTCATCTTCTGGGGGATATCACCCAGCACCAGGGGAGTGCAGATGATGCCGTTGTAGCCTTCGTAGGAAACACCGGCACCGATGCTGATGATCTCGCTTTCTTCGATCTTGCGCATTTCGTTTCTGCGCATACTGACAAAGGAGTTCTTCTGTCCGGAAGCAATCATGGGAGAGAAGGCCTGCACATAGGCTTCAGCGCCCAGGCTCATCATTTCCTTCATGAACAGGCCCTCAACATAACGCTCGGTCATGCCGGGCTGAATCTGAGGAATCACATTGCGGAACATTTCGGAAACCATTTCCCAGTTGGTCTTCAAATGTTCAATTTCTGCGGGGCTCTTGCGAACTCTCTGCTCATAGTGAATATCGTCAAAGTCAACGATCTGCGCGTCGGAGAATACCTTTCTCAGCTTGTCCATGATGATGGAGGGGAAAATCAGACGGCCGATAAAGCCAACCTTCTTCACACCGGGGTGCTCTGCCTTGATCTGTTTGAACAGTTCTTCAAAGTCCAGCTGACCTTCGGTGTCGTACTCGAAACCAGAAACTTCGCCGATTTCGGGCAGGATAGCAATGCGGCTGTTAGGCAGCTTATTCTTCAACTGGCAGTCGTCATAGGAAGCCTGACCGCTGCAGACGATCACTTCGCCTTCGGCGGGGATCACAATAGCAGCGTTCTCGTTGGTGGGAGCAAAGCCACAGTAGTAACGGACAATGGCGATCTCCAGCAGGTTGGAGTAGCCCACAACGATGTCGACACCTTGCTCAGCCATTTTGGCGCGCAGTGCGTCCACTCTTGCCTGAAATTCCTGACCTTCGATGGGTTTTGCGTAATACATACTATATACCTCCCAAAAACTAGTTTCTATGTTTTTCCGCTTCTTCGCGGTATTGGACTGGGGAGATGCCGTGGTGCTTTTTGAAAACAGTGTCAAAATATTTGGTTTCCTTAAAGCCCAACTCGGCAGCAATATCGGCGATTGGTTTTGCGGTTTCTCGCAAAAGTTTTGCGGCTCGTTTTGCTTTCATACGGTTGAAATAGGCCATCAAAGATTCACCGGTTTGGTTTTTGAATACCTTGCAGATAAAAGCGCGGGAATAGCTGAATCGCTCGCATACATCTGTGAGGGAAAGTTTTTGGTGGGTATTTTCCCGCAAGTACCGCAGAATGGCGTTTACAAGTTCTGCATGGAAATTTTCGTCACTGAAGAAAACAATATCAGCGCTTTTCTGGGCAGATAAACGGCGGATTAGGGAGATCAGTAAATATTCCAGTTGCAAAAGAAGTGCCTGCTGTCCGCCAAAAACAGGGGAATCCAGAACCGCAAGGTGATCACTCTCACTTGTGCGGAAGGTGGCCTGGCTTTCCTGGAGCATCAGCGTCATGCAAGAAAGTTGTGTTTCTTCCGGTGTAAAGACATGTTCCGAGATGGCGTACAGAGCTTGTGAAAGGCTGTCGAAACAGACTACAAAGGCCTTGTTTTGGTTGCCGGCTTCTGAGTGGTAGGCATGCTTCTTGTTGGGGGATATGAGGATCAAGTGGTTCTTTGCCAGTGCAATCTGCTTGTCCTCGATTTTCACAGTGATCTTGCCCTCGGCAACGAAGCATAATTCCCAGAAATCGTGGGACTCCTCGTAATTGCGATACTTTCCCTCAAAATCCAAAAATTCCAGGGCGATCAGCTCTTTGATGTCAATGACATTTCGAATTCTGTGACGAAGATATGTTTTCATAAATAACCTCTCAGCTACACAGATTGAAAATATATATGTAATACCATTATAAAAAGAGAAAGACAATATGTAAATCTCAAATATTCTCTGTTAATTCCAAAATATTCTTTAATACAGAAATATGTAGATTATTTTTCTTTCTGTTGCTATGAGAAAGTACAGTTTGTTTTTTGTAGTGACAAAATGAATGCCTTGTTTTAGTTTCGACGGAGGATGGCGGGGACGACCAAAATGGGTGTAAATAGTTGCGAACGGGGCTATCTGTCGCAAAGAGAACGAAAAATACCCCTTGGTGTCCAAACGCATTGGACACCAAGGGGTTTACCTGTCATAGACTGGATCGACTGACAAAAAAAGAGACAGCCTTTCGACTGTCTCTTTGGTGCGCGAGGCGGGACTTGAACCCGCACGTCCGCAGTGAACACTAGAACCTGAATCTAGCGAGTCTACCAATTCCACCACTCGCGCATATTAACTTGGCGGGGCATCTGCCCTAACCGCTTGAACATAATACCACGCCAAGTATGGTTTGTCAACAACTTTTTTCCTTTTTCTAAGGATAATTTTAATCCTTATAATAGAGCATACAATGACAGTAACCCTTAAAATCGGGATCTGCGATCTGCGCCTTGAATTCTTCGCAAATGCACTTGTTTTCCTCGGTGCGCTGCAAACGGCAGGGGCAATAGCCGCCGGTACGCTTTAACCCCTCTTTGACGGATCTTACGGTTTCTTGGTCTTCATTGAGACGGACTGCCATCATTTACCCTCCCGGTCGCCGATATGCATAATATCATAAGGCGTTGTCTGGTAAACAAAATAGTTCAGCCAGTTGCTAAACAGAAGATTGGCGTGTCCTCTCCAGCAGACAAGGGGTTCTTGGGTATCATCGTCATTGGGGAAATAGTTTTTCGGCACATCAATGGGAAGTCCCAAATTCTTGTCGCGCATATATTCCCGTTTCAGAGTATCGGCATCGTATTCCGAGTGACCGGTGACGAAGATCTGTCTGCCGCCTTCATTCATAGCGGCATATACACCGGCTACCGGCGAAGATGCCAGCAGTTTCAGCCGCGGCTCTGCCTCCACCGGCTCCCGCTCGATGGTAATATGGCGGGACTGGGGTACATAGAAAACATCATCGAAACCACGGAGCAGAATTGCCCGCTTATAATCCGCGGTATGGGGGAAAACGCCAAATATCTTTTCGTCCTTATGGACACAGTCAATACCGTAATGGTAATAAAGACCGGCAAATGCGCCCCAGCAAATATGCAGTGTGGAATGGACATTGGTTTTTGTCCAGTCCATAATGCGGCAAAGTTCTTCCCAGTAGTCCACATCCTCATAGGCGAGGTGCTCCAAAGGCGCGCCGGTAATGACCATTCCGTCAAATTTCCGGTCTTTCAGTTCGTCAAATGTCTTGTAGAAGGCAAGCATATGCTCCTCGGAGACATTTTTGGACTTATGGGTGCTGACCTGCATCAGTTCCAGGTGCACCTGCAAGGGCGTATTGCCAAGCAAGCGGGTAAACTGGGTCTCGGTTTCGATTTTTGTGGGCATCAGGTTCAAAAGAACGATCTCCAAAGGACGGATATCCTGGGAGACTGCTCTGTTCTCTGTCATAACAAATATATTCTCCTGCTGCAATGTTCCTGCCGCAGGCAGATCGTTGGGAATGCGAATCGGCATAAATATCCCCTTTCCTTGGGAAAATTCTTGCCTTATTGTACTGTACTTTCCCCCATTTGTCAATCTGTGAGGACATAATGTTCGACAGATGTATCTTTATAATAATGGGACAATATCTGCGCAAAATCGCTGCCTGCAACAGCCATTGCATCCGCGCCATATTGGCTCATACCCACCCGGTGTCCGTAGCCTTTCGTTGTAATGGTAACTGTATCCCCCATGGCTGTTATGACAAAGGCGGTGGAACGCAAATTCAGCAGTTTTCGCAGGTCTGTTCCCAAATAGGTTTCTCCGCAGATCTTCATAGATGCGACCCCATCGCCTTCAGTATAAGATATGTCCTCGATCCATCCGGCAGACGGACCGGACAATGGTTTCCCCAGCAATGTTGAAAATTCCGCTGCGGTGTATGTCACCGTTTCCGTATAATGGTCAGCCTTTTCTTCACCGGGGCTGTCTGTAGACTGCAAATATGGCACATCTGTACCCCAAACGGCTTTTGCGTCCTCTGTTTTTCCGCCGGAGCAGGAAAAGTAGGTCGCTTCGATTAACATACCATCATAGGTCAGCACAAGATCCTTTGTTTGCAGCACCGCATCTTCGATCTTCCGGACAGCATCTTCCGTTCCGCCCTTTTGCAAATACTGATCTTTGTCGCAATAGCCCTGACAGCAGCCGGAATCGGTGCAGACCGCTGCATTGTCGTGTTTGGCATTGCTCATCTTATAGAGTGTATATGTCCTGCTGACCACTGCCTGCGCCTTCAGCGCCTCTGTTTCAAAATCTGCCGGCATTTCATTCAGCAAAACGGATGTCAAATATGTATCCAGTTCCATATCCTGTACTGTGCCGTCGTCAAACAGCACCGGGATCTTCTGGGCTTCCGGAACAGGCTGGTTGGATTCCTGCGGCTCGTCCTCTGTTGTAACCGGTGTGGTATATACTACGGTTGGCTGGGTTTCTTGCAAAATATTCTGCGGTTCATAACGCTCCCATATTGCAAACAAAACCGCCGGGAATACTACCCCCAACACCACCGCCACAAGAATATGATTGATTCGTTTAGGCAAATTCTCCACCTCCTCCCACATCATAGCAAATGTGGTATTGTTTTTTTGCTGATTTTTGCTGGGAAGATATAGCAAATATGTGTCAATACTTGACATAATTCTCAGTCGCAAGTATAATTTATGTAACGATTTTTATCGAAACGGAGTTTGTTATGAAAAAAGTTGTTCGTGTTTTGATACCGCTGTTTCTTGTGCTGGTGATCCTGCTTTGCACTTTTTGGTATCTGTTTGTATATGACCGGGATTTTACAAGGGATATGCTTATCAATGCTGCCCGCAGTTCTGAGGAAAGAGGCAAGCACACTTTGGCTACCTGGTTTTATGATCTTGCCTATACCCATTCCAGCGATGACGAAACTGTCGCCATTGAACTGGCTGAGATGTACAAGAAAAACGGCAACTACACAAAGGCAGAAAATGCCCTTGCCAACGCCATTACAAATGGCGGCAACGTTGATCTTTACATTGCCCTGTGTCAGACTTACATTGAGCAAGACAAGTTGATGGATGCTGTCAATATGCTCAACAACATCACCAACCAGGACATCAAAGCGCAGATCGATGAAATGCGTCCTGCTGCGCCCACTCCCGGTGCAGATCAGCAGTCCGGCATTTATAAGCAGTATATTGCCGTTGAATTAAAAACAGACGGTGGCGATATTTACACATCCACCACAGTAGAATATCCCTCTGTAAAATCCGGCGCTTATACAGAGCCCATCCCCATGACCGACGGTGAAAACACCCTTTATGCTGTTGCCGTTAAGGACGGTCTTGTGAGCGAACTGGCAATTTACACCTATACCATTACCGGTGTTGTGGAAGAAGTGACCATTTCTGACACCGCCATGGACACCGCCATCCGGGAAACATTGAAATTTGCATCGGATAAAAAGGTCCTTTCCAGCGATCTGTGGAAAATCGAAACCTTTGCCATTCCGGAAGGCGCGCAGAACTATGATGCTCTGCAGTATATGACCGGACTTACCGCTCTTACCATCGAAAAGGGAATCGGCGAACAGTTAGTGAACATTTCCAACTGCAAATCCCTGCGGGAACTGCATATCCGCGACACCAGTGTTTCTTCCGATGCGTTGAACATCATCGCAAATATTTCCACGCTGGAAAAACTGACACTCAGCGGCTGTGGTTTGACTTCCATTGCTCCCCTGGAAACATGTATTAACCTTGTGGAACTGGATGTCAGCAACAACACCATCCGCAGTATTGCGGCTGTGCAAAAGATGTCCGCGCTGAAACTTTTGAACTGCAAGCAAAATGTTGTTACGGATCTGTCTCCTTTGACAAGCAACAGCAATTTGACCCAGTTGGACATCTCTTACA
>JAZQBF010000134.1:0-2503 GCA_045545615.1 Faecousia sp. | reverse complement strand
TTCTAAATCTGTCGTCACTTGTTGAATATTCAACAAGCGAATTATAATAAAAATTTGTTGAAATGTCAACAAGTTTTCCGCAACAAAAACCTGCCCGTAAGCCAAAAGGTCTATGGGCAGTTTTGCATATTATTTTACTTTATTTTCTGTGGTAAGTTTCATTTTCCCAATGACCGTGTGTACATAAAATGCGGTCAGGGCGCAGACAAGACAGGCAATTGCAGACAACACCTGCTGCCCATAGACCGGAATGCCACAAAACCGGTTTCCGGCATTTTGTATGTGGGAAAGAAGCGGCGATATGGCTGTAACGGTCAGGAATCCCGTAACGCCGTAAATCGTGTTTCTGACGGAAAGGGCAGCGGTTCGCTGTTCCGGCGCCACATAGTCATAAATCAGATTGATCTCCCCACTGTTGATACCGCCCATGGCCATTGCATTGAGCATACTGTAGACTGCGTACAGGATGTGCCCATTGGCCGGTCGAACAAAAGCAGCCACGGCAAAGCCCAAAGCAATAATACAGTAGCATAGCCGAAGCATCTTTGCGAAGGAATATTTGTCAGCGTATTTTCCTAAGACCATAGATGCCAGAATGCGGGACACAGCAGACAGCAAGGAAAGAAATGCAACATAGGACATGCTGAAGCCCAGTTCCTTGATGGTATACGTTCCGTAAAATGGGATTGCAACGCTGTGGCATACGGCCCATAAAACGCTCAACACAAGGAGTGAACGGGTTTCCTTACGGGTAAAGACAGATTTGATTTGTTGCAAAAGAGGCTGTTTGTTTTTGGGTATCTTCTTGTCTTCGGTAAAAAACAGCGACAAAGTATGGCCTGCAGAGAGAAGAAAGATCACCAGGGCGCAGATAGCCAGAGATACCCGGATGTTCCCCTTCGCCTCATAATAATCGATCATAGCGCTCATACCAAATTGGAACGCAATGCCGCAAACCAAAGAAAACGCTTCTTTTCTTGCGGTAAAAATGCCCCGTTCTCCGTTATCCACAAAGGACATATACCAATTGGTGCGCGGAGTCAGTACTGCGTTTAAAAGGATCTGACCCAGGAGTATAAAGGCGATAAACAGTACAGCCCGCAGGTTGTGGGGTATTTGAACAAACGGCACTATGTAAAGCAGTGTAAACAGCAGTTGACTCAGCATGAACATACCGGTGATACGCCGTTTGTATGTTCCTTTTCGAAAGAATGCCACGGACAAAAGCTGCATACTACAGCCCAAGGTGTTGATGGTGGAGAGTATCGCGGTCAACCCGTCGGAAAACCCAAGTGTGGAGGTAACTTTGGCCAGATAAGAACCGGACAGAAGAATTGTGATCAAGTAATTGAAGGTTTCCTCCAGTATATAACAGAGGCGATCCTTTGCTTTGTTTTTCAGATTCATAACAATGTTCCTATCGGGGTTTAGTCGTTTCACGCGCAACAATTTGAGGCTCAATGGTAATGTGGCGGACTGTCTGGCTCTCTGTAGATATTTTATCAAACAAAAGATCCACAGCCGTCTTATACTGTTCTTCCGAAAAGGTATCCACAGAGGTCAACGGGATCTGCGCATGGGCTCCGGAGGGAATATTGTTGATACCCATTACAGACATATCCTCCGGCACCCGGATCCCATTGTGGGAGAGGGTGGATATGAGTCCAAGTGCAACCTCGTCATATGCGGCAACCACAGCGGTTGGCCTGTTTTTCTGTTTTAGAATTTCGAGGGCAGCCATATGCCCGATCTGCTCAAATCGCGCGTCGATGATATAGGTGTATTCTTTCTCATACACAAGACCGTTTTGCTTCACGGCATCTTCAAAGTACATAGCCGCGGTGGCAGTATGCGGTTCGCCGACATAACCGATTTTGGTATGTCCTAATTTTGATAAATACCCCACAGCATCACCGATCACAGCGCGGCTGTCGCAGTAGATCGTGTCGCAACCGCAATCAACAGCGTTGCAGCAGCACACAATGGGAATGTTTGGCTTGAAGGATAGTGTGGGCTTGGAAAACATGATCACACCATCGGTTCCGCCGTGCAAAATGATACTCTCCAAAAGTTCAGTGCCTTTTTGGTGGTCAAAGTCACTGATATATATAGCGATATGCCCACCTTTGCTTTCTACGTGATTTTTGATGCAGGTAACGATGGTTGCGTAATAAAAACCCATAATTTCCGGCACAATCACAGCAATTAAAAAGGAATCGTCGCTGGCATATTCCCGCTTCCGCTTACTCTTTTCCTTGAAATATCCTGCATCGATTGCAATCCGGCGAATCTTTTCCGCTGTCGCCCGGTTGACCTCGGAACTTCCGGAAAGTGCTTTGGAAACTGTGGAAGCGGATACGTTGGCAAGTTGGGCGATTTTCTTGTGGTTCATACGGATGCATTCCTCCGATCTGCGTTGCCCTTTTTAGAGGCATTATATCGCAAAATGACAGCGCGTTCAATAGGATGGACAACGAATTAAATTCGTTTTTTAATGGCGCAG
>JAZQBF010000133.1:0-3948 GCA_045545615.1 Faecousia sp. | reverse complement strand
ACTAAAGCCCCCCCGGGGGGGAACCCCCGGGCCGGCTTGCTGTATTATTCTGTGCGGAGGGCGACCACGGGGTCTTTTTTGGCGGCGCTGCGGGAGGGAATAATTCCGGAGAAGACCGTGAGCAGCATACTGATCGCCACCAGTATCACCGCCACCTGCCAGGGCAGATATGCTGCCAGACCGGGCAGACCGGTAAGGTGCTGGATGATGGCATTGATGGGAATGCACAAAAGCCAGGTAAGCACCACGCCCAATGCGCCTGAGGTAAAGCCAATAATGACCGTTTCCGCGTTGAACATACTGGACACATTTCGCTTGGATGCGCCGATGGCGCGCAAAATACCGATTTCCTTGGTTCGCTCCTGCACGGAGATCAATGTGATGACACCGATCATAATGGAGGATACCACCAGAGAAATGGCAACAAAGGAGATGAGTACGTAGGTGATCGCATTGATAATGGAGGTAATGGAACTCATCATCAGGCCTACATAGTCGGTATACTCGATCTGCTGCAGTTCATCTTTTCCCTGGTTATAGTCAGCGATCACCTGCTCGATCACATCTTTGTTTTCGAAAGAGGATGCATAGAGGTTGATGGATGCGGGTTTATCCTGATCCACATAGCCTAACTGCACAAGATTGTCCTCATAGGTAGACTCTGAGAATACCAGCACGGCATCATAATATTTTGCCTTTTGCGCTTCGGTGTAATTGGGCATTTCGGCTGCCAACTGCATTGCCAGCGCCTGGCTGCCCAGGGGCAAAAGTTGTTGCTGCACACCGGCGGCATACTGCGCCGTGTACTGCTGGACGAGAATTTGGGTATACATTTCGTGAATATCCTCTTGGGGCATATTCTCGATATAGTTTTCCAGATCCTCGCCGCCGGCAGGCATCTGCTGCTGCATTGCCTGTATCAGCGTTTCTTTGATCTCCTGGTCGGTCTTGCCACCCATGGTCTGCTCCACAAAGGCGTTCACTTCCTCATCCGAGGGGATGCTCTTAATGGAGATATAGGCCTTTGCCTTGCCCTTTTCGTCCAATGTTTCCAGATAGTTGTCAAATTCCTGCGCCTTTTGGGCATCGTCCAGTTTGCCGGTATTTTCTTTGAAGGGCAATCCGGTGAAAATATCGTTCTTGGGGTCAGCCAATTGGGCGTTCACCGCTTCGGAATCTTTGGCGTTTTCGATAATATAGTCCGTCAGGGCGGAGGTGTAGCCGATAGCGCCGCCCAACATACCGGAGGTCGCCTCCTCGTTGGGACGGAGGATGCCCACCACTTTTAAGGACAAGCCATTATCATACAGATACTTAAGACCGGTCTCGCTTTCCCGCAGGTCGGTAAAGATGCCGGTGTTCTCGTCTTTCACATAGCAATCCGCGCCCAGGATCACCCGGAATTCCATTCCCAGAATATCCTCGTAGGACCAATGTTTCTGCTCCAGTTCCACGGTAGTTTTGTCCATCGCTGCCTGGGCGAGGGCGTCAATATCCTCCCGGGAAGTCAGACCCAGGGCATAAAGGGTCATATCGTCGATCTCGTTATTTTCATCCATAACCAGCACGATCTCATCCCGCTGTGTAGGCCAGCGGCTGTTGCCCACCAGGTCATATTGTTTTTTAAGCAACGGGTTGATCAGTTCGCCATCCTTGCCGGGAAGGATCTCCTGCCACAAGATAGCCGCAGAGCCCATAGGCGACATACTCATCATAGCATCTTCGCTCATACCGTATTGCTCGCCCATATTCAGCATACTGGAAAGATCCATACCGAAGTATTCCACCAGCAGTTCTTTCAGCAGTTCCTGGGTGTCGGAACGGATGATCGTGCCGTCTACACTCTCGGTATATACCAAAAGGTCTGCATCGTAGGTATACTGCACACCGTTGATGGCGTGATACAGATCGCTCTCCTTATCCGCGCACTGGATTTCCAGATATTCTTTGAAACTCTTTAGATCGTTGCTGGTATTTTCCATGGCATTTAAAGAGTTGATCAGATCATAGAACATGGACTTTTGGTAGACCGCGTCGTTGCCGTGGGCTTCTTTGGAGGCGGCGGTATCCATAAATGCCGTGAGCAAAGAGCCCATATCCATGTGCTGCGCCTGCAATGTCAACGGATAAGAAGAAAGGGTATCTTCCTGCACCGCGTTGATATAGGTGGTCATACCCTGGGAAACGGCAAAAATAAGCGCAATGCCGATAATGCCGATAGAGCCGGCAAAACTGGTAAGCATGGTGCGTCCTTTTTTGCTGATCAAGTTTTTCAGGGACAGAACAAAGGCGGTGGAAAAACGCATAGCCGGTTTTTTCTCCCGCTTCTTTTTCTTCTCCTTGGGAGGCGGGGGTGTCAGCGCCTCTGCTTCTTCGTCGGTCAGCGGCGCAGAATCATCGGTGATAAGACCGTCCAGCATCCGGATGATACGGGTGGAGTATGTTTCCGCCAGATCCGGATTGTGGGTGACCATGATCACCAGCCGATTTTTTGCCACTTCCCGCAAAATGTCCATAACCTGCACACTGGTCTCTGTATCCAATGCGCCGGTAGGCTCGTCGGCAAGAATAATGTCCGGGTTGTTTACCAGCGCCCGGGCAATGGCTACCCGCTGCATCTGTCCGCCGGACAACTGGCTGGGTTTTTTATACAGTTGGTCGCCCAGCCCCACCGATTCCAGCGCTTCTTTTGCCCGCTTTTTCCGCTCTGCCCGGGACACGCCGGAAAGGGTCAGCGCCAGTTCCACATTCTGCAGAACACTTTGGTGGGGGATCAAATTATAACTTTGGAAAACAAAGCCGATGGAATGGTTGCGGTAGGCATCCCAATCCCGGTCTTTATAGTTCTTCGTGGAAACGCCGTTGATCACCAGGTCGCCTTCCGTATACTGATCCAGACCGCCGATAATATTCAGCATCGTAGTCTTGCCGCAGCCGGAAGGTCCCAGCACGGATACAAACTCACTTTTCCGAAATTCCAGATCGATACCTTTCAGCGCGTGAACTGTGCCACTGCCTGCCGGATAGTCCTTTTTTATGTTCTTAAGTTGTAACATACACATTACCCCTTCAGGTATATTTTTTCCATTTTGAGCATTATAACCTTTTTTAGGAAATAAATTGTGAATCCTTTGTAAAATCGAAAGTTTTTCTTACTTTTTCTTTTGGAAGTCGAAAAATGTCGAAAACTCCTTTCTCAACACTATTGCGCCCGGGATATGTTTTGTGGTATGATAATAAAAACACGCAGATGGGAGTAGTGGATTTGCTTACATTAATGCTTGCAATAGAAAGTGAGCCTCAGCGTGAGGACCTCGCCCGGGAATTGCATAAAGATTATATTCTGGACATCTGCGAAAACGGCGAAAAGGCGTTGCAGCGGTTGCAGGAAAAGATGCCGGATATTCTGGTTTTGGACCTTGGTCTGCCGGTGATAGATGGCTTGCACATTTTGCGGCAATTGGGTTCTGTCCGTCCGGCGGTGATCATTGCCCTTACCACCTCCCCTACCGGTTTTACACTACAATCGGCAAAAGACCTGGGTGCAGATCTGACTCTGCCCAAGCCTTGCTTTCCCCGCGCCATCGCCCAGCATATCGCCTGCGCTTTGCAATACAAGGAATCCATACCCCTTGTACAGGACCCGCAGGAGCAAGCCGCCCATCATATGCGCATTTTGGTGCTTCCGGAGCACCGGGCAGGTTTCCAACAATTGCGGGTCGGTTTCCCCTTATATCTTGCCAACCCCAATATTTCTATGACCAAAGAACTTTACCCCGCTATCGCCGAACTCTGCGGAAACGGCGATGGCAAGCAGGTGGAACATACCATTCGGATCGCAATTCAGGATGGTTGGGACAACCGGGATGAAACGGTTTGGAAAACATATTTCCCAAGGCATACCAAATGCCCGTCAAACAAAGAATTTCTCTCCAATCTTGCCCGTGT
>JAZQBF010000132.1:0-1976 GCA_045545615.1 Faecousia sp. | reverse complement strand
GCGACGGCATTCCTCAATACATCAGAAAATCCCTTGATAATACACAAAGTATTACCTGCGTGATTTTCTTTGTCTTGCAAAATGCCGATGGCTGAAAACTGCGAAGCACCTCTCAGCAAGATATTTTTGATTGTTTTTTAGCGCAGATGACGCAGCCTTGCTAACGCAAGGCAAGGAAGATAAGGCAAAAAGCAGCAAAAAGGGCTGCTGAGAGGCTGCTTGGGTTCGAGTTCTCTCTGCCTAAATGTTATCAAAACAGTCGTACGGCATTCAGTATAACATATATCGATAAAAATTTCCAGTATTATTTCATCACATTTGATAAAATTTTAGCGATTTGCAAAAAAAGGTGTTTTAATGGTTGAAAAAGAAGCCAATATGTGATAGGATATTGTCGTATCAATATGGGGAAACTGCGCCCAAAAATAATATTTGCAGGACACGGCGACTGCAGATTGCGGAGCGTAGAATACAATAGCCCACAATTAAAATACAACACATTATTTCACTGGGGCGCGAAGCAGTTTTCAGGTGTTTGCGTTTTTCAAGACAAGGAAAATCGCGAAGGGAATACTTTGTGTATTGCCAAGAGATTTTCTGAAGTATTGAGAAATGCAGAAAACTGAAAACCTATTGTGCTTCTGCGCTTCGCGATCTAAAGGAGTCTAATTATGCCACATACCATTGCCGTTGCCGGTAAAGGCGGCGTAGGAAAAACCACCACTTGCGGTATGCTGATTGACTATCTGTGTAACCGGGGAAAAGGTCCGGTGCTGGTAGTAGATGCCGATGCCAATGCCAATCTGAACGAAGTGCTGGGCGTGGAAGTGGAAACTTCCCTGGGCGCGATTCGGGAAGAAATGGCCCAGGCGGAACTGAAAGGCGGCATCCCCTCCGGTATGACCAAAGCGGATTACGCGGAATTCAAGTTTAACTCTGCCCTCATCGAAGAGGACGATTTCGATATGCTGGTCATGGGCCGGACTCAGGGCAAAGGCTGTTACTGCTATGTCAACGGCGTATTGAAGACCCAAGTGGACAAGTATGCCAAAAACTATAAATATATTGTAATGGACAATGAAGCAGGTCTGGAGCATGTGGCGCGGGGTACGCTGCCCCATGTGGATACTATGCTGCTCATTTCCGACTGCTCCCGCCGGGGTGTCCAGGCGGTTGCCCGGATCGCCGAGATGATCGACGAGATGGGGCTTAACCCCGGAAAGATGGGCCTCATTATCAACCGGGCGCCGGATGGGGTGCTGGACGAGGGCGTGAAAGCCGAGATCGAAAAGCACGGCTTGACGCTGTTCGGCGTGCTGCCCCAAAACGAAGCCATCTACCGGTGCGACTGCGCAGGCGAGCCCTCAAGTAAGTTGCCAAAAGATGACCCCGTAAAGGTGGCGCTGGCAGAGATTCTCAAGGAATTGGGAATTTAAATAGTTGTTAGTTGATAGTTGTTAGTTGATAGTTGATGTGTCGGCAGAGCCGACGGATCAAAATAATCGCCGGAGGCGATACCAAAATTGTCAATTGTCAATTGTCCATTCATTTGTTAATAATTTTAAATTATTATATAAAAATATCATTTTAATCAAGGGGGAAACCAATATGTCTTTTGAACCCAAGACGCAGCCCTTCAGCGGCAAGATCAATGCCGTGACGCTGGGCACCGGTGACAAGGCAATCGTCATCGGCGGTCAGAATGTGCTGCCGTTCTACACCTTCGACGCACCCATCGAGAATGCGCCGAAGATCGGTGTTGAAATCTCCGACACCGCCGCTTCCTGGGATACACCTGCGCTGAAGGAATTCTACGCCGGTTGTGTTACCATGGCTGACTTTGCCAAGAAGGCAGAGACCATCGAAGGCGCTTCTTTCATCGCTCTGAACTTTGAGTCTGCTGACCCCAACGGCGCTGATCGCTCCGTTGCTGACTGTGTGGCTGACGCTAAGGCAGTTGCTGAGGCTGTTTCCAT
>JAZQBF010000131.1:0-3634 GCA_045545615.1 Faecousia sp. | reverse complement strand
GAATTTCGTTGGCTGTTAATTCGATTATTCGAATAATCTTAAACAATCCATTAATTGTCCAAGGTGTTCATTTCGTCTTTGCGTTATTCAATTTACAAGGTGCACTGCCATCCTCCGCGCCAAGGCGTTTCATCGGACAGCCTGACTATTCTATCACAGTCAGTTTCGGATGTCAAGAACTTTTTTGCAGTTTTTTGAAGATTTTTTTGCTGTTCAGCGAACGGAAATATTGGACGAAATTTGGCTCAGCGCCTTGCCTGCCTGGGCGTCACTTTTTTCGCTGACCGCCAGGTCTCCAAGACTGACGATGCCGCAAAGTTTGCCTCCTTCCACCACCGGAAGCCTGCGCACCTGCTTGCTGCCCATGATGGCCGCCGCCTCCGTCAGTGCCATGTCCGGCCCGGCGGTGATCACGCCCCCGGTCATCACATCGGCCACTTTGGTCTTCTCCGGGTCTTTCCCCGCAGCCAGACACCTGGTCACCATATCCCGGTCGGTGACCATGCCGCAGAGCCTGCCGTCATTCCCGCACACCGGCACAGCCCCTATATTATAATGTGTCAGCGTCCTCGCCGCCACCGCCACGGTCTCATCCTTGTTGATATGGATGGGTTTCCCCGTCATCACATCCCGCACTTTCATGGTATGCCCCCTTTCGCAAGATGGAGTATGTCCCCAAAGCAGGAAAAATATACTGTCCGTTGCAATGATCGTAAAAATTTGCTACAATTTCTGTAAGATTCCCTCCCAAACCGTTATTACATAGGTAGAAGACCATTTCAAAAGGAGGAAACGCTATGAATCACAAATTGAACGATGCCATGGATCACATCAGTGATGCCTTTATCGCGGATGCCGCGGCTCAGGTCAACAAAGCCCGCGGCGCCGCTGTGCCCCCGAACCCCCGCCCCCGGCCTTGGCTGGGCGCCGTTGCCGCTGTACTGGTCCTCGCGCTGATCGGTGCACTTTTGTTCCCCGTTTTTAACGCATTAGACTCCAACGGCAGCACAGATCCCACGGTGCTCCAGTCTCCCACCACCAACGGGCCTACTATTGGCACCACACGCCCCAGCATCAAACCCACCACCAGCCCAACCATCATCCCCCCAACCACCATTCCCACCACTAAGCCTGGCACCATCCGGCCCACCTCCGTCCCCTCCAGCACAAAACCCATCACCGTATCCCTGACCACAGATAAATTCGTTTATGTCGTCGACGAGAACATCCGCTTTACCATCACTTCTCCCAGCAAGAGCAACCGACTGACACTGGAGCGCATGGACGGTCAGTGGATGAAAACCTACGATAACATTGGCACTTCCTATATCCTGGCATTTGGTTGGGAAGGCGAGTACAAGGCCAAAGTTGAAGCCCAGTACGGTACCACTACCCTAACCTCCCCCACGATCTACTTCTTCGTCAGGAAAGCCAGTAACGGGAACACCCCCATCTCCGCCATCCTCAATGCGGATAAATCCGTCTACATGATCGGTGATGTGGTCAATTTCTCCATGCATACCGACGGCGAGACCAACACTCTCTGGGTCTACGCTCCCGACGACACCAACGAGCATTTCGAAAACGCCGGCAGCGCCTATGCCTACACCCCCACGCAGACAGGCATGTATTACGCACTGGTGGAAACCTGGATCGGTGGAAACCGTCTGGCTTCTGCGAAGATCACTTTCCGTGTAATTGACCCCAACAACGACCCCTGCGCCAACGGCCACACCTTCCAGAACGGCTTCTGCGTCAACTGTGGCGCAGAAGATCCCGACTACGACCCCTGTGCCAACGGTCACTGGTATGAAAACGGTTTCTGCATCTACTGTAATGCCACGGACCCTTGTGCCAACGGGCATCAATATCAAAACGGCACTTGCCTGATCTGTAATTCCGTAGATCCCTGTGCCAACGGTCACTGGTACGAAAAAGGCGTTTGCATTTACTGTAATCATACGGCTCCTTATTACGATTCGTACACCACACCGGGTTTACTAGAAGAGCAAGGCGCAACTCTGAAGATCATCATTCCCAACCACAACGCCAAAGATGCCAGTCGGTGGCAGAATCAAGTGGTGCAGGAATTCAAGTATCGTTATTATGGCGTGACGGTTAATTTTGTAACCGCTACCTGGAACGACTGGTATGAAAAACTGATGGCGGCCTATGTTTCCGGCGACCCCATCGACCTGATTTACGACAGCGTGAATACTCAGCCGAAACTTGCCATCACGGGTGTTACCCAGCCGTTGCAAAACTACATCAACATGGATAACCCCAATCTAAAGATGTCCGCGATGGATGAATGCTTCAAGTATGGCGGCAACTACTATGTGGCGGCATCTGAGGTCAACTACGGCGTGATCTTCTACAACAAGGATATGTTCCAAGCCGCAGGTTTGGACGATCCCATGGAGTTGTACAAAAACAACCAGTGGAACTGGGAAACCTTTACTGATTTAGCAAAGGCTTTGACCGACAAAGATGCCGGCATCTACGGCTTCGCCACCGAGTTCCCCTACCTGTTCTACGGTGCCAATGCCACATCTACCCTGAAACTGGATGCAAACGGCAACTACTCTTTGAACATGGATGATCCCGCGTTTATTGCCGCTTTGGAAATCATTCAGGACGGCGAATATAAATCCGGTTGGTCCGGCTGGGAAGGCACCGCTATGGGCTCTTTCCAAAATGGTGCTGCTGCTATGCTGGGTAGTTTCACCATGTACGAAAGCGACATCAACTATCTTGCCGATTTGTTTAACTGGACCCCCATCAACTACGGTGTAGTGCCTATGCCCTACGGCCCCCACAACACCCAGAAACTAAACATGGTCCATGCTTCGGGTTGGTCCATCGGCGCCGGCTCTGACTGTCCCCACCATGTGGGCAAACTCATCGATATGCTGGTGGACGGTCATGCCACATACCTTGCAAAAGAGAGAGCCAAACTGCCCGCTGCCAGCCGGAAACTGTATGCTGAGATGGCAGATAATATCTTCTGTGTCAACACCCGTGACTCCGGCATCAACGGCGGTTACGAACTGCCGCAGGTGGTTGGCGACGGCAAATCAATTGCCCAGGCCATCGAAGAGTTCAAGCCCAAATATCAGACCATGATCGACCAGTACACCACAAACGACTGATCAGGAGGTTGCCATGGAAGACAAAAAGATTTTAGATCTGTTATGGCAGCGCTCGGAGGAGGCCATCGACGCTTTGATGGAGCGGTTCGGCGCGCTGCTGAACCGGATCTGCCTGAACATCCTGGGTGACCCCCAGGATGCGCAGGAATGCGTCAGCGATACCTACATGGCGGTTTGGAACGCCATTCCGCCCAAAAAGCCAAACCCCCTGTCCCCCTTCGTCTGCCGCACCGGCAAGAATATCGCCCTGAACCGGCTGAGAAACAACACCGCCCAAAAGCGGGATAGCCGCTACGACCTTTCTCTGGCGGAACTGGAACCCTACCTGGGCACCACCGCCCTGGACGATACCATTTCCGCCCGGGAATTGGGTGACCTGATCAACCGTTTCCTGAAAACCCAAAAGCGGGACAGCCGCAACAAGTCGGATCGTAGCCATGTCGTTCTGTGAGCCAAGGAGTTGAAAGGCAGAGTTGTGTTTC
>JAZQBF010000130.1:0-9666 GCA_045545615.1 Faecousia sp. | reverse complement strand
GCCACGATTTCCCCTGCCTTTGCTGCCCGGACACCGGCGATAAACCGGGGCGCGATGGACGATGTACTTAAAATTCCGTAACGAAGCATTTTATCGCCTCCTTTTTTTCAGTATACCATCGCCGTTTACATTCGTCAAATGGTAAGAAAACGCGCAAATTTTCATAGAATTTGGCGGCATTAAAATTGCTATTGTGGAAGGTTCATTTCTCCTTTATCATAAATTCGTTGCGCCCGGGTCAGGGCAGAAAAGGAGGAGAAAGTGTGGCAAGGATCAAGTTGGTGCTGGCAATGGCCCTTATGGGCACCATTGGTATTTTTACAAAAAATATCCCTTTGCAATCCCATAGCATTGCGCTGCTGCGGGCGGTTTTTGCCGCTGCCACACTGGGGATCTATCTGCTGGTGACCCGTCCGAAACTGCAGTTGCGCGCTGTCGCCAAGGATCTGACTTTGCTGATTTTATCGGGCGCTTGCCTGGGTCTTAACTGGACATTTTTGTTCGAGGCATACAATCACATTCCCTATTCCGTCGCGACTTTGTGCGATTATTTTACGCCGGTGGTGGTGATGGTCCTGGCGCCCATTGTTTTCAAAGAAAAGTTGACTTTGCGGCAGGTGGGCTGCTTTTTTGCGGCAACGGTGGGACTTGTGTTGCTCATCGGCGTGGGAAGCGGCGAACCGGTAAAACTCCACGGCGTATTGATCGGCTTGACGGGTATGCTTTTTTATGTGCCGGTTATGCTTATTAACAAGGCTTTGGGACACATCAGCAGTATATGGCGCACATTTTTGCAGTTTGTAACAGCGGCGGCGCTGCTGTTGCTGATCGCACCCATGACAGGCAGCGCCGATTTCTCACAAATGACGGCCTTCGGCTGGTGCAATGCGGCGATTATCGGTGTTGTCCACACAGCCATCATCTACCGGATCTGTTTTTCCTCTTTGGCAAAACTGCCGGGGCAGGAGGGCGCGATCCTTACCTACGCAGATCCCCTTGTGGCGATGCTTGTCTCTGTGTTTGTGATGCATGAGACCATTACGGCTACCCAAATTTTAGGCGCGGTTTTGCTCCTGGGTTTTACGCTGCTCAATGAACTGACCACAAAAGAACTTCCAAAGAAAATAGGATAAAAAATAAGGAGGCGGCTGCCTCCTTATTTTTATTTGCAAAGTGCTTCTGCCAATGCGTCGATGGCGGCGCGGCTTTCGTCGTTTAATGCGGAGCGGATGGTGACCACCGGCTCTAAGACAGTCAGGTTTTTGCTACCTTCCAGCATTTTGGTCATTACCTTGGCGGCGGTAGGCGTCCAGGAGCCGTTTTCTATCATACCAATGGTGCGGTTTTTGTAACCCCGCTCGGTCAAGTGGTTAATAAACTCCCGCATAAAGGGGAAGATGTCGGCGTTGTAGGTGGTGGTAGCCAGCACCAGTTTGCCGTAACGGAAGGCATCTTCCACAGCCTCAGCCATATCGCAACGGGCAAGGTCGTTGACAGCAACTTTTACGCCCTTGGCTTCTAACTTTTCTGCCAGCAATTCCACTGCGGCTTTGGTGTGGCCGTAAACGGAAGTGTAAGCGATGACGATACCTTCGCTTTCCACACCGTAAGAAGACCAGATGTCATACAGATTAATGTAGTAACCCAAATTCTCCGAGAGCACCGGGCCGTGGAGAGGGCAGATGGTTTGAATATCCAGCGTAGCGGCCTTTTTCAGCAGCGCCTGCACCTGCGCGCCGTATTTGCCCACGATGCCGATATAGTAGCGGCGTGCCTCGCATGCCCAGTCCTCCTGGACATCCAGTGCGCCGAACTTGCCGAAACCGTCGGCGGAGAACAGCACCTTGTCGTAAGAATCGTATGTAACAATGACCTCCGGCCAGTGGACCATGGGCGCGGTAACAAAGGTCAGGGTGTGCTTGCCCAGAGAAAGGGTGTCCATTTCGCCCACCACAACGCGGCGGTCTTCAAATTCCTTGCCAAAAAAGTTTTTCATCATAGCAAATGCTTTGGCAGAGGACACGATCACAGCCTCAGGATATGCCTCCATAAATGCCACGATACCGGAAGAATGGTCCGGCTCCATGTGTTGCACCACCAGGTACTGGGGCTTTTTGCCTTCCAGCACGGTGGCGATATTTTCCAGCCAGGGCGCGATAAAATTCTTGTCTACGGTATCCATAACGGCGATCTTCTCGTCCAGGATGACATAGGAATTGTATGCCATGCCGTTGGGCACAACATACTGCCCCTCAAACAGATCGACCTGGTGGTCGTTTACACCTACATAGCGAATATCTTTTGTAATCTCCATAATTCTTCTCCTTATCCAAGATAGTGGCTCATTGCCAGCATCAAACAAAAGCCGGCAAGTAATGCATAGGTAACGCCCCGGGCATCTTCGTGATGGGTCTCCGGGATCATTTCATCGCTGATCACATAGAGCATCGTGCCCCCGGCAAAGGCCAGGGCAAAGGGCAAAACAGCGGCAGACACAGTTACGGCAAAGTAGCCCATAAGTGTGCCCAACACTTCCACCAAACCGGTGAGCGCCGCGATAAAAAATGTTCTGCCCGGTTTCATACCCGTGGCAAGCATAGGGCCGATGATCACCATACCCTCGGGAATGTTTTGCAGAGCGATGCCTGCGGCAATGATAATGGCTTCGCCGTTGTTGCCCGTACCGAAACCCACGCCTGCGGCGATGCCTTCCGGCAGATTGTGAATGGCAATGGCAGCAACAAACAGCAGCACCTTATTCAGTTGGGCGGTTTTTGCCGGGTGGTCTTCCTGGTCTGCCCCGGTGATCCGGTGGAGATGGGGCACCAATTTGTCCAGCAAATTCAGACACACCGCGCCGCAGAAAATACCGGCAATTGCTACAGGAATGCCCCAATTGCCGCCGTATTCCACCGCGGGAAGCACAAGTCCCGTCACCGCCGCGCAAAGCATTACGCCTGCGGCAAACGCCAGAACCATATCGCTGAAACGGTGGGAAATTTTCTTAAAAACAAAGCCCAACACAGCGCCAACCACCGTTGCGCCGCCAACGCCAAGGGCGGTAAGAAGTACCATTTCCATAGTGAATACTCCTAAGAAAGTTTATTAAATAAAGTATAACACAACTTGTGTTGTTTGAAAAGAGGAAATCTTTGCGAAATGCTGGACAAATACAAAGGAGTGTGCTATCCTTTACAAGAGGCTGTGCCAAAAAAAGCAAAAGGCAGCAACCCGTAAACGGAGGGAGAAATATTTATGAAAATTTTGATCGCAATGCTGAAAAACTATGTCACAGATACATTTATGAACCAGGACAATTTGGACAAACTGGCTGCTCTGGGCGAAGTCGTCTGGATCGAATGCAACGAACCCAAAATCACCCCGGAGATCCTGCGGGATGCGCTGGTGGATGTGGATATTTGCGTCTGTACCTGGGGCATTCCCAAATTTGACAGTGTGGTGCTGGAAAAGGCAAACAAACTGAAACTGATCGCCTATACCGCCGGCAGTGTCCATAATGTTGTCTCTGATGAAATGTACGATAAGGGCATCCGCATCGTCTGCGGTAACGAAGGCTTTGCCGAGTCTGTTGCGGAGGGCGCTATGACGTATATGCTGGCAAACCTGCGCCGCCTGAAGGACTACGATCTTTGCAATAAGGATGTTTTGTGGAGACCCTCTCCCTGGTACTCCGAGCGCCTGCTGGACAAAACCGTTGGTATCGTGGGTTACGGCGCCATTGCCCGCCATCTGCTGCGGATGCTGAAACCGTTCCATGTAAAGGTAAAACTTTACTCCAAGCACACCACCGAGGAGCAGGCTGCTGAAATGGGCGTACAGAAGGCATCTTTGGAAGAGATCTTCTCCACCTGCGACATCGTTTCTATCCACAGCGCAAGAAGCGCGGCAAACTATCACCTGGTCACTGCCGAAATGCTGAATTCTATGCGGGAAGGTGCGCTGCTGGTAAACACCGCCCGCGGCGATATCATTGATCAGGAGGCGCTGCTGCCGCTGCTGCAATCCGGAAAGATCCGGGCATCTTTGGATGTTTACGAAGGTCCGGAGCCGCTGCCTATGGACAGCCCCTTCCGCGCTATGCCCAGCAATGCCCTGTGCTTCCCCCACATGGGCGGTCCTACCGAGGACTACCGTTACTACTGCGCGCTGCTGTGCATCCAGGATATTGCCCGTTTCCAAAAGGGTGAACCCCTGGAAAACGAGATCAAGCCCTGGCGCGCCGCAATGATGACAAAATAAGATAGAATCAAAAAAAGACCGTCACAGCCGTGACGGTCTTTTTGCTGTTATTTTGTAAAAATGGGCGTTTGCCCCACTTGTTCGATGGTTTTGTTTCGCTTGACATATTCTTGGGGCGAGATGCCGTAATACTTTTTGAATGCCCGGGAGAAAGCAAAAATGTCGTTGTATCCCACGGAACTTGCCGTGACAGAAACATTCTTTTTGTTGTGGGTCAAAAGTTTTGCGGCAACTTTCATCCGGTGGGTAAGAAGATATTTGCCGGGGGAGATGCCAATACGCTGGGTAAACAGTGTTGTGAAATAACTGCGGTCCAGATTCACTCGCTGCGCCAACTGTTGTACCGTCAAAGGGTGGGTGAACTCTGTGTGGATACAGTAAAGGGTTGCTTCAATCGGGTCGATCTCCCGGGGTTGCTGCTGCGCCAAATGGGCAAACAATTCCCACAATTTTCCGGAAAGAAAAGCGCTGCGTCCGTTTTCAAAAGATTCGCAGGCTTTCATTGCTTCAAAAATACCACCGGCCTGAGGACAGTGAATAACATCGTCCAGCCTTACGGGAAGTTCTCCTTTTGCGGTGAAACCGATCCAAATATAGGACCAGGGATCTTGCTTATTCGCATAGTATACTGTTTCCACATAAGGGGGAATCACAAAAATCTCTCCGGGTTTTATGGTATAGTGCCTGTCTTCTATATCAAAGTAGCCTTGTCCGGAAACAACATAGTGAAGCAACCAGTAACTCCGGACAGCCGGACCGAAACGCTGGGACGGGGGACACTTGTGAGAGCCGAACTGCATTGGATTCAAAGCGCAATAGTCTTCGTTGATAACCAAAACATCATGTTGCATAGATATCCCTCCCAAACCCAACAAATTGATAAATAAACTTAAAACATTATACCATTTTTGGTTTTCTGTTGTCAATGTATAATGAATACAGAAAAATGTTTAAAAAGTGTCCGCAGAGGAGTTTTTACTATGAAAAAATTATCAGTTATCATCATTGGCGCAGGAGACCGGGGGAATTCCTATTCCAAACATATGGCAGATATGGCTGACCGTTACGATGTGGTGGCAGTTGCTGATCCGGTAGCGGTACGGCGGAAAAGGATTCAGTCACGCCACGGTTTTACGGACAGCGCCTGCTTCTCCGGTTGGGAAGAAATCTTAAAACAGCCCAAAATGGCAGATGTGGCAGTGATCGCCACAATGGATGACCAACATTACGAAACGGCTCTTAAGGCTATCGACTTGGGTTATCATTTGCTTTTGGAGAAACCGGTTGCACAAACAGCGAAAGAATGTGTGGAAATCGCAAAAGCCGCCGAGAAGAAGGGCGTCAGTGTTTTGGTCTGCCATGTGCTTCGATACACCCCGTTTTTCAAGAAAGTGAAACAATTGCTGCTGGACGGTACCATTGGTACTGTGATGTCTATGATCCAGGTGGAGGCAGTGGGCAATCTCCACCAAAGCCACAGTTTTGTCCGTGGCAACTGGCACAGCGAGAAAGAGACCGCGCCGATGCTGCTGGCAAAAAGTTGTCACGATATAGATATGATCCAGTGGCTGATTGGAAAGCCTTGTAAGCGTGTCCACTCTTTTGGTGATTTGACATATTTTCGCCCGGAGAATGCGCCTGCCGGCGCGCCGGTGCGCTGCGCTGACGGCACTTGCCCTATAGCGGACGCTTGCGAGTATAACTGCATGAAACTGTATTACGACAATAAAGAAAGCCTTTGGTTCCGGGGCGCAGCCACCCGGGGTATGACCGCAGGTGAGATCCCCACAGACGAAGAGATGATGGAAGCGCTGAAGACCCGGGACTACGGCCTTTGCGTATTCCACGCCAATAACGATGTGGTAGACCACCAAGTGGTAAACCTGGAGTTTGACGGCGGCGCTACCGTCAGTTTTACAATGAACGCCTTCAACGAAGGCGGTCGCTATATCCGCATTTTCGGCACAAAGGGCGAACTTTATGCCAATGCCGGCGATGAGGAGATTACCGTTTTCTCCTTTGCAGACCGTCAAAAGAAAACCGTTTCCGTTCCCAAAATCGAGGAGAGCATTTTGGGTGGTCACGGCGGCGGTGATGCCGGCATTATATGCGAACTGTACGAATACTTAAGCGGTAATTATACCGGTTACTGCGCCGCGGATATTACCACCTCTGTCAATAACCATATGATCGTCTTTGCTGCGGAAAAAGCCCGCCACGAGGGCAGTGTGGTAAGTATTGACGAATTCATGAGCCAATATGGAATTCTGAACCAATACCCAAACAATGCAGGAGGTACAAGATGAAAAAGAACATAAAAAGAGCGCTGGCACTGTTGCTGGCAATATGTACCTTATGGTCGTTTGTGCCTACAATGGCTGTGGCAGTTGGCGACGGCGAACAGTTGCCTACCACCGTTGTATATGATTTTGTTGTGCAGGATACCGATTTGGTGGACACCAACAATAAGAGCCTCGGCAATAGTATCCTCACCAATGGAGTGGTAAAAAATGCCATCGATGCATATTACGATGCGGGCACCTTGAACTGGAAGTATGCTGCCAACAACTTTGCTATACTGGCAGGGGAGGGCGGCACACCCAATGATGCCTCTTATTTTGGCGGCAGTTCCTACACTTGGAAAGGCCTGCGTACCGGTGTCAATGTCAATGGCGCGTATACCGAGGGATATTGGGTGGCGTTTACCATCCGCATACCTGTTTCCGGTACTTACGATGTTACTTTGAATTATCAGACCCGGGCTGACGGCGCAAAGGTGGGCGAAATATATTTGCTGCCCGGCGCGCAGACCAATCCCGAGACCATTGATGCCGCTTTGACGGTGGATAACCTGGAAGAAACGGTGGACTTTGCCAGCAACAGCTGGACACCTGCCGACGCATCTGCCCCCATAGGCAAATTGCTGCTGGAGCAGGGGGAATATACCTTGGTCTTCAAGGCTAAGGAAAAGAAAACAGGCGCAGCTGCTGCCTATATGTTCCTGAATAATCTGACCATCAACCTGCAGGAGCAACTGGAAGCCCTGGAAGAGGCGGATTATGACTTTTCCCAAGCGACTCTTGTAAATGCCATCGGCGGCAACTATGCCAATAAGTATTTTTACAATCTGCCTGACGCAACTTTGGCAGAAAAATACGCTGACGGCGTGATCAACTGGATGCCCGCCGCTTCCAATAAGAATTCCTTTATCGGCGAGACTTATAGCGCAACTACCAGTTATTTAGGTTATGGCAACGGCACTACCTGGTCCGGTTTGCGCCTGGCGCTGGATGCCACCAAGGCAGACGGCTCCGGTCACGCATACTTAACGAACTATTGGTTTGCGTTTAATATCAAATCCCCCGGCGAGGGCAAATACGATGTAAGCCTAAAATATCAGACCCGCGCGGATGCCAACCAGGATGTGAAAGTCTACCTGCTCCCCGGCGGTATGACCGACCCCGCCCAGATCCAAACCGCATTGGACAGCGCTGCATCCTTGACTACCGGTTTCGACGGTCGCGCTAACAGCGACGGTTCTTTGAATAAAACCTGGACATTTACCGATGCGACCCTTTCTCTCGGTACTTTGGATATGGTGGAAGGGGAGTATACTCTGGTAGTTCAGTGCGCATCTGCCAGCGGCAACTATTTCTTCCTGAACGGTTTGCACACGGTTGCCCATCGGGAACTGCCCCCTGAGGAGACTACCACAGCACCCGAGGAAACTACAACCATTCCGCAGGAGTCCACTACCGCTCCCGAGGAGTCCACAACTCCCGACGAGGATGTTCCTTACGATCCCGCCGATCCGGAAGGCGGTTTGCGCTATAACTTTGCTTTGGCAGAAACAAATCTTGTGAACCAGAACAACAAGCCCTTTGACGGCGCTTGCCTTACCAATCCCAATGAAAAAACAGCCGTTGCAAATTACTATGCAAACGGCTTGCTCCATTGGAATTATGCGCTGGACAACAAGGATCTTATGACAACGGATACAAAGACGTTTGCGGATGTCCATTATTTCGGCTACGGCGCGTATAAGTGGACCGGCTTGCGCCTTGGCGTATGCATGAGTGAAAATAGTGTGAATACCTATCCTGCCGGTTACTGGGTGGCATTTACCATCCAATCCCCCGGCAAGGGCGATTTTGACTGGAAACTTTCCTATCAGGATCGTGCTGACGGTACAGAAGCCGGCGAGATCTACCTGCTGAAGGGCACATTTACCGATGCTGCCGCGGTAGAAGCGGCAATGAACGAAGACACATTGCTGAAAACTGTCAATTTCAAGAGCAAATCCTGGGATTTGACAGATTTGACAGCAGATCTTGGCACTGCCTCTATGGAGCAGGGTGAGTATACCCTGGTGTTCAAGGCTACCAAGGGAGTACAGGCCGGCGCTTATATCTTCATTAATGAGATGACGGCAGTACCCCACACAGAAAAGCCCACCATCCAGGTGGATAAGTTGGAGTACAACTTCGGTCTGCAAAACACTCAGTTGACCTTTGCCGACGACAAGAAGTTCGGTAGCGCCAATATGGATGCCGCCAGCGTATCTCAGGCAATTGCCGATTACTATGATACCGACACCCTTCGTTGGAAATACACCGCGAACAACGCTTCTCTGCTGAAAACCGAGACCAACATTTCCGGCCCTACAAACTACTTTGGCGGCGGAGAAAACAATTATAAGTGGACCGGTCTGCGGTTGGGCGTAAATATCAAAGAGGGTGATTCCAATACCTATCCTGCAGGCCATTGGACAGCATTTACCCTGATGTCCCCCGGTAAGGGTAAATACCAGTTGACCTTGGATTATCAGACCCGCGCCGACGGTACAGCGGCCGGCGAAATGTACCTGCTGAAGGGTACATTCAAAAATGCCAAGGCGATCGACGCAGCGCTTGCTGCCAATCAGCCTTTGCAGACGATCAACTTTAAGAGCACCTCCTGGGATATGGAAGATAACCAGACAGATCCTATTATGGTGAATCTGGAGAAAGGCGAGTACACTTTGGTGTTCAAGGCAACGCAAGGTACAGATGCCGGCGCTTATGTCTACATCAACACGCTTACTGCCCTCCACGAGAGCAAGATTCCTGCGCCTCCCGCACCTCCCCAGTTGGATACCGGCATCTACGACTTCGTCTTGGAAGATACCGATTTGGTGTATAGTGGAAACAAGACCTTTGACGCGGCTGTATTCACAAACCCTGCGGTACAAGATGCCATCAATAAGTACTATAAAAACGGCAAGTTGAACTGGAAATACCACTCCTCCTACATTCCCGAAGGCTCTACCAGCAACGGCTCTATGTTCGGCGGTACAGCCGGTGGCAAGACTTATAGTTGGAACGGTTTGCGGTTTTACTCTATGACTGTGCCTACCCCTATGTGGCA
>JAZQBF010000129.1:0-15332 GCA_045545615.1 Faecousia sp. | reverse complement strand
AGCAATTGAAAACAATAGAAAAAATGCATAATAGCAATATGATTTTCTTCATAAGATCCCCCTTTTTATTCAAAAAACAATTGGATCAGATCCCAATAGGAACCATATCCATCTTGTGGCAACGAAGGCCTTAAACTTTGTGAAAGTGTTGCTCCACCCAATTTGTAGGACAAGGGGGCGGTTTTGTTGTCCCTAATTTTTTACATCGCTATTAAAAAGCAAAAATCGCCTGTGCAAGAACTGCATCGGCGGGGTTTTCTAAAATTTGCTTCTACCGTACCTAATGTTAATTTTGGTATAACTCCATCTCCCCCTCTTTCTTATACTTTCTATTCACAGTCTATCATTAATAGACACTTATGTCAATAGTTAAAAATGCACCTGAGAGGGATTCTCTCAGGTGCATTTTTTATTGCTCTGTTACTTTTTCCGCGATGGCGATCTTCTTATAGGAAACTTCCATAGGATTGGCGCTTTCTGCGGTTTCGATCAAGCCGTTGACATAGTCAGAGGCAAGTTGCGTCTTTGCGATTTGGTGCCAGTCGCCGGCAGTGACATCGCTGCCCACAAAGTACATGACATGATAGCCAAATTCCGTTTTGACCAAGCCGGTATCGCCTGGTTTCCGGTCTTCGCTGAAGATCCAGTTATTAAAGGCTTCCACCATCTGGCCTTCTGTTACATCCGTATAAAGACCGCCTACGCTGGCAGAGCCGTCTTCAGAATGTTGCTTTGCCAACTCGCCGAAGTTTTCTTCCGTGGGGGTTTCCAGGTAGGTATCCAGGATCTTCTGCGCCTGCTGGCGACACTGCTCCCACTGTTCTTCCGTGTAATCCACACGGCTGTAGGCATCGGGTTCTACGCCTTCCAGGCGAACCAGGATATGCCGGACATCTACTGTTTTCTTATCTTCTTTTTTCAGGCCATTTGCCTCAAAGGCAGCCTGGTTTTCATCGTAATAAGCAGATATCTCCTCTTCTGTGGGGTTGAAGTTTTCATACTGGCCCTCAAAATAGTTCAGGGCGATCTCATAGAGGCGAATATAGTTTACATAATCCGCCTTTGTACAAGCAGGTCCGTAGTATTCCTTGACCATTGCCTCGGCATTTTCAAAGCCGTATTGCTCCGCCTCTGTCTCCACACTCTCGTTGAGGACTGTGAGATATTCCTCGTCGCTCAAGGGTGTGCCTTCCTCCTTGGCAAGGATGTTCAGCATGGTATAGCGGCTCCAACTTTTAATGGCGTTGTCCAGGAAATACTGCTCCCAGGAAAGGTCTTCCTCTTCAGAATAATATTGCTCTGCCAGGGGTTTTGCCGTGTCGAAAAGATTGGTACCATAGGTGGAACGGAAGTTACTGATCTGCATCCAATAGAAGATCTGCAACTGGCCGTTGGTAAGTTCATACTCGCCGATAGACGCGATCACATCGTCGGCTTTTTTCTGGGCTGCGCTTTCCTTAAAAGCAAAGGTGCTGCGGCAGTGAATATCATTTTTACGCAATACGCTCAAAACATCGGTGATGGGATTGACCGGGCGCATTCCATCTTTTGTCTTGCCGGTGCCGCTGATAACCACAAGCGCCATAACCACAAGCAAAATCAGGCAAACGCCTACTGTCAAAACCACCTGCAGGATATTCTTTTTCTTAGGTTCGGTCTGCGGCGCATCCGTATCTTCGGCGCAGTCATCGCAAGGGGTTTCTGCCGCCTCGTCGCACTGGTCGCAGACGATTTCTTCTTCCGGTTCGGTGCTGTCTTCGCCGTGATCTAAAGAAACCAGTTCTTCCTCCGGCAAAAGATCTTCGTGCTTATGATCCATAATTCCCTCTTTCCCCCGAAAACGGGCAAATAGTGATTTCAGTTTAGCACAGGGACATTAAAATTGCAAGTGAGGATTCATAACATTCATAAACTTGTAATTTTTATCCGATTACCCTTGCAAAAAAGGCAAAAAAATGGTATGATTTCATATTGAGAAAGTATTTCTAAAGGAGCATTCCCATGAGCAGCAAAACCACCGTTATTTCTCAAGAGGCGCTGGATGTACAAGCGACCTTTTGTCAAAAAATAAATGATGCCTGGCGCAGCCGGAATATAGTGCCTAAGGCGTATGTGGAAACCTACGGTTGCCAGCAAAATGAAGCCGATTCCGAGCAGATTCGCGGTATGCTCTGCCAGAGCGGGTACGCCATTACCGACACCCCGGAAGGGGCGGATGTGGTGGTGATGAACACCTGCGCCATCCGGGAGCACGCAGAGCAGCGGGTCTTCGGTAATTTAGGCGCGCTGACCCACACCAAGCGGCGGCATCCCGGGCAGAAGATATTCCTATGCGGCTGTATGGCAGGTCAGGAAACCGTCGTTCAGCGGCTCCGCAAAAGTTATCCCCATGTGGACGGTGTGTTTTCTACCCACCATTTGTGGCAGTTTCCGGAGATCCTCTACCGGGTGCTCAACGGAAAAAAACGGGTTTTCTTTACAGAAGACGAACCTGGCTCTATTGCAGAAGGCATCCCCCATCACCGGGATCACACCTTAAAAGCATGGGTGTCCATTATGTATGGCTGCAACAATTTCTGCACCTACTGTATCGTTCCCTATGTCCGGGGCAGAGAGCGGAGCCGGAAACCGGAGGACATTCTGCAAGAATGCCGGGAACTGATCGAAAACGGCACAAAGGAGATCACTTTGCTGGGTCAGAATGTCAATTCCTATGGCAAGGATCTGGAAGACAATGTGGATTTTTCCGATCTGCTTTCTATGATCTGTCAAATTCCGGGAGAATTCCTTATCCGCTTTATGACCAGTCACCCCCGGGACGCAGGCAAAAAACTGTTTGACACCATGGCGGCTAACCCTAAAATCGCAAAGCAGTTGCATCTTCCTTTCCAGTCCGGCTCCAGCCGTGTGCTGAAGGCGATGAATCGGCATTACGACCGGGAAAAATATTTGGAACTGGTGGAATATGCCAAATCCGTAATGCCCGATTTGGTGCTCACCAGTGATGTGATCGTAGGATTCCCCGGTGAAACGGAAGAAGAATTTGAAGAGACGATCTCTCTGATCCAACAAGTTCACTACGATTCTTTGTTTACATTTATTTTCTCTCCCCGCCATGGCACACCCGCCGCGTCAATGGAAGACCCCACGCCCAAGGAAGAGAAAAATCGCCGTTTCGACAAACTGTGTCAGGTACAAAACAGCATTTCCGAACAGATCCACAGCGACTATATCGGAAAAACGATGCGTTGCCTTGTAGACGGCACTGACAAAGAATACCTCACCGCCCGGACAGAAGGTGGCAGACTGGTTCGCGTGAAAGGCGATAAGCGTTTTGTGGGTTCTTTTGCACCCATTACCATTACCGGCTCCACCACCTGGAGTCTCACCGGCGAATTTGCATAAAAGGATGGATAACTATGGCTACCCCTGCAAATGAAATGACGCCTATGCGGCGGCAATACTGCCAGATCAAAGAACAGAACGAAGACTGTATTCTGTTCTTCCGTCTTGGCGACTTTTATGAGATGTTTGACGAGGATGCGAAGGTCGCATCCCGGGAATTGGATCTGACCTTAACCACCCGTGACAGAAACAAACCCAAAGAAGAGCAGACACCTATGTGCGGCGTTCCCTTCCACTCTGTGGATGCGTATATCGCCCGTCTGGTATCCAAAGGATACAAGGTGGCTATCTGCGAGCAGGTGGAAGATCCTGCCCAGGCAAAGGGCATTGTGGAGCGGGAGATCACCCGGATCGTCACCCCCGGCACTGTTACAGAAAGTTGTATGCTGGAAGAGAGCAAAAACAACTATATCGCCTGCCTTTATGGGCACGAGGGCAGTTATGGCCTTGCTTTTTGCGATATTTCCACCGGCGCATTTTTCGCCACCACCTGCGCCGATGCCCAGGCTACTGCCTCTGAACTGGGCAGATTCAGTCCGTCGGAAGTGATTCGCGGCGGCGAAAAGGCAAACGATCCCATTTTAGACGATGCGCTGTTCCACCGGTTAAGTTGCTGTGTGGGCGAAAAGCCTGCAGAGCAATTCGTTTATGAAGAATCCCAACATATCCTTGAGACCCATTTTGCCCAGCCTTTGGCGCAATTGGGTCTGACCGGTCTGCCTGCCGCCACCATCGCCGCAGGCACGCTGCTGCAGACGCTGTTTATGCTTCAAAAGAATGATTTGAAGCACATCCGTCTGCTGCAATATTACACCACCGGTCGTTTTATGGAACTGGATATGGATGCCCGGCGAAATCTGGAACTGACCGAGACTATGCGCGCCAAAGAAAAACGCGGCTCTCTTCTGTGGGTGCTGGACAAGACCAACACCGCTATGGGCGGCCGTATGCTGCGCAGTTGGCTGGAAAAGCCCCTTTTAGATCCTGCGGAAATCGGCAGACGGCACACCGCCGTTGCAGAACTGGTGGATTCCACCATTACCCGTTCTCAACTGCAAGATGCCTTGCGGGATGTTACCGACTTGGAACGTGTGATCACCCGGGTGGTCACCGGAACAGTCAACTGCCGGGATCTTTTGGGGCTTGCCCGGGGTTTCCGGGCGCTGCCGGAGGTAAAAAGCCTTCTGCAGACGATGAATGCTCCCCTGCTGCAAAAATTGGAGCAGGCAATCGACCCCCTTGCCGATTGCGCAGATCTGATTGAAAATACCATTGTTGACGATCCGCCTCTGACAATTCGTGAAGGTGGCATTATCCGCAAAGGCGCCGATCCTGAGGCAGACCGTCTCCGGGACATTATGGATGGCGGCGCAGGTACCATTGCCGCTATCGAAACTGCCGAGCGGGACCGTACCGGTATCCGGACGTTGAAAGTCAGTTACAACCGGGTATTCGGTTATTATATTGAAGTTTCCAAGTCCTTTATGGATCAAGTACCGGAGCATTATATCCGCAAGCAGACCCTTGCCAACTGCGAGCGCTACATTACCCAGGAACTGAAAGAACTGGAAAACCAGGTGCTTACCGCAAAAGAGCGGCTTACCGCCCTGGAATACCAGATCTTTACACGGCTCCGTGAGCATCTTGCCTCCCAAGCCTCCCGGGCGCAACTGTCCGCTGCGGCGGTTGCAGAAGCCGATGCCCTTTGTTCTTTGGCCATGGTTGCGGCGAAAAACGGATACAGCCGTCCTGAGATCACCCTGGACAGCGAGATCGCCATTACCGACGGTCGCCACCCGGTTGTGGAGCAGATGCTGAAAGATTCCCTCTTTGTTCCCAACGATACCGCCCTTGGCGCTGCCGATAATCAGGTTTCTATCATTACCGGTCCGAACATGGCTGGTAAATCCACCTATATGCGGCAAGTTGCGCTGATCGTACTGATGGCGCAGATGGGTTCTTTTGTCCCTGCCCGCAGCGCGCGGATCGGTCTTGTGGATGGGGTCTTCACGCGTATTGGTGCCAGCGACGATCTGGCTTCCGGTCAGTCTACATTTATGGTGGAAATGGCGGAAGTGGCTTCGATTTTGAAATACGCCACATCCAAGAGTTTGCTGATCTTGGATGAGATCGGCAGAGGTACATCCACTTATGACGGTATGGCAATTGCCCGGGCAGTGCTGGAATACGCCGCAAGCCCCCGGCACTTGGGCGCAAAAACCTTGTTTGCCACCCACTATCACGAACTTTCCACCATCGAAAATGAACTGCCCAATGTCAAGAACTACAACATCGCTGTAAAAAAACGCGGTGATAAGATGATCTTTCTGCGCAAGATCGTACCCGGCGCAACCGACGACAGTTTTGGCGTGGAAGTAGCCAAATTGGCAGGACTTCCCAACTCTGTTGTGACCCGCGCACGGGAGATCCTTGCAGAATTGGAATCCCAGAGTGGCTCTGCACCGGTTTATAAACAAACCGCCCAACCGGACGATCAGATTTCTATGATGGATCTGCGCTCTAACCAGGTTTGCGATGCGCTGGAAGCCATCAGTGTGGAAACCCTGACCCCCATTGAGGCAATGAACGAACTTTACAAACTAAAGAAGATGCTGAATTGATATGAACAAACTGTCCGTTCCCTTAACCAAAACAGAAACAGCCACCGGTTGGATCTACTGGGCGTTTCAGATGTTCCTGCTGCCACTTATTTTGGCTTTTATGAACAGGATCATCCCCAAGCCTCTGTCCGAGGCAAAAATCAACTTTCTGTTCTTTGGTATCAACTTTATATTCGTAACGGTAATATTGCGGCATTTTTTGATCACTTCGTTAAAAAATATGCTGAAAAGACCATTTTTCGTCCTTCGTTTTGCATTTTTTGGTCTTCTTCTGTATTTTTTGCTTAATGTTGTGGTAAATGTGGCTGTGGGGTATATCAAGCCGGATTTTATCAATCAAAACGACGCAACCTTAAAAAGTTTTTACCAGGAAAACTACGCAATACTGGGAATCGGCACCGTTCTGCTGGTGCCTACCGTGGAAGAATCCTTTTATCGCGGTCTTGTTTTTCAGGGGCTACACAAAAAAAGCAGAATTTTAGCGTATGTTGTTTCCGTAACGGTCTTTAGTTTGATCCATATTGTTGGATACATCGGTGTTTATGACCCGCTGTCTTTTCTGCTGAGTTTTATGCAGTATTTGCCTGCCGGAATCGCTCTCGCCTGGGCTTACGAAAAAGCAGACAATATCGTCGCACCCATTTTGATCCATACAACGGTCAATCAAATCGCAATCTCTGCAATGAGGTGAACTTATGCCTAAAATCATTCAATTATCTCCCCATGTAGCCAACTTAATAGCCGCCGGCGAAGTGGTGGAGCGCCCCGCTTCCGTTGCAAAGGAATTGCTGGAAAATGCCATCGATGCCGGCGCGACCCAGGTAACCATAGAGATCCGCGACGGCGGTATGACCTTTTTGCGGGTGACTGACAACGGGTGCGGTATGGAAAAAGAAGATGCCCGCACGGCATTTCTGCGCCACGCCACATCCAAACTCCGCCAGGCAGAGGATCTCGCTGCTATCGAAACCATGGGTTTCCGCGGTGAAGCCCTTGCTGCCATCGCATCTGTCAGCCGTATTGATCTGATCACAAAAACCGCCAATGCCATTGGCGGCACAAGTTTGCAGTTGGAGGCCGGAAATATTCTGGAAGAAACCGAGGCGGGTTGTCCCGACGGCACAACGATCATTGTGCGCGATCTGTTTTTCAACACCCCGGCAAGAATGAAATTTATGAAATCCGATACGGTGGAAGGCAGCAGAGTTACTGCAGCGGTACAGATGCAGGCTCTGGCGCATCCGGAGGTCGCGTTCCGTTTTATCCGGGATGGCAAAGAAGTTCTCTCCACCCCCGGCACCGGAAAATTAGGCGATGCGGCATACTGTGTATATGGCAAAGAATGCGGCCGTATGGTAGCGGTTGACAGCCATTGGGACAAATATACCTTAACCGGCTATGTGTCCAAACCCACCGACGCAAGACCCAGCCGCAGTATGCAAACATTCTTTGTGAATGGGCGTCCCGTTAAGTCCAGAATTATGATCGCCGCATTGGAAGAAGCCTACCGGAATCAAATTATGGTGGGCAAATTCCCCGCCTGCGTACTGCATCTGAACCTGCCTGCAGGCAGTGTAGATGTGAATGTCCATCCTGCCAAGACGGAAGTAAAATTTTTGAATGAAAAAGCAGTATTTGACTGCATCCATTACGGTGTCTTAGGTGCGCTAAACAAGACACCGGACAGACCCCAGGTGCAATTTAAAAGCGCGCCTGCTGTGCCTGCGTATAAACCTGCGGCACAACCGGAGCCGACGAAACCGCAACCCAAATCCCAACCATTTTTCCGCACTATGACTGCCCAGGAATACAAAGCATTTTCCCAGGCCGTAGTCTCTGCGCCCCAACCGCATCCGGCATCTGCCCAGGCGACAGTTGCCGCTGTGGAAAAAGAAAAGGTCTTACCGTTGCGGGAAAATGTTTATATCCCGACGCCCCCTCCTGCGCCCATCGTAAACCCCCAAGTCATTGTTGAAACGCCTCAGGAAGAGCCGGAGCAAATCACAATGGAAATGCCGAAAGTGGAAAACTGGCATTATGTGGGCGAACTTTTTGACAGTTATATTGTGGTACAGCAGGGTGAGGATGCTTATCTGATTGACAAGCACGCAGCCCACGAGCGCATCCTTTTTGACAAACTGAAGCAAAACCAGGAGACCATCAGTTCCCAAACATTACTGACACCGGTTACTTGCCGGTTTAGCGCGGAAGTGGCAGGCCTTTTGCTTGCAAATGCAGATCTTTTGGAACAATTGGGTTTCTCTGTAGACGAATTTGGTGACAACACCCTGCTTGTGCGGCAAGTGCCTATGGATCTTTCCGGTGATGAGGCGGCAGACGTGCTGGAATCCCTTGCTTCTGATCTGTTAAGCGGAAACCGGGATCAAAAAGAGAATCTTCGGGATGAACTGCTCCACACCGTTGCCTGCAAGGCGGCGATCAAAGCCGGTTGGCAGACAAGCGAGCAGGAACTGCGTGTTTTGGCAGAAAAAGTAATGTCTAACGAAGACCTGAAACACTGTCCCCACGGCAGACCCATCTGCATTACGCTGACCAAAAAGCAACTGGAAAAGCAATTTAAGCGTACTTAATCCCCTGGAGGTATGGCCTATGCACAACATAATATGTATTGCCGGGCCCACTGCCTCCGGAAAAACCGCCTTTGCTGTGGAACTGGCAAAAACCTTAAATGGTGAGGTGGTTTCCTGCGATTCTATGCAGGTGTACCGCCGTATGGATATTGGCACAGCAAAGCCCACTATGGCGGAAATGCAGGGCATCCCCCACTATATGCTCTCTGTGGCTGAACCCAGTGAAGATTTTTCTGTCAGCCGGTACTGCGAAATGGCAACGCCCATTATCGACGATATTATCGCCCGGGGAAAAACTGCCATCATTGCCGGCGGAACCGGTCTTTATATGGACTCTCTGATCCGGGGAAACGACTTTGCCCCCTACCCTTCCACCGGTTGTCGTGAAGAACTGGAATCCCTTGCAGACCGGGAAGGCATTGACGCCGTCATTTCCAAACTCCGGGCAGTTGACCCGGAAACGGCTGACCGGTTACATTCTTCCGACCGGAAGCGGATCATCCGGGCGATGGAAGTGTATCTGGAAACCGGCGAAACCATCACAGAGCACAACCGCAAGACCCAACTGCTCCCACCCCGGTATATGCCCCTTTGGTTCGGTCTCAACGATGAAGACCGCTCAGAACTCTATGCAAGAATCGACCGCCGTGTAGAAATTATGCTGCAGGACGGTTTGCTGGAAGAAATCCGCGGGTTATTGGACAGCGGTGTGCCGGAAAAATGCACTGCTATGCAAGCCATTGGCTACAAGGAGTTTGTTGAAGCCCTAAGGGGTCGCAGTTCCATAGAAGAAGCAGTTGCGCTGGTGCAGCAATCCTCCCGGAAGTACGCCAAGCGGCAACTGACCTGGTTTCGCAGGAACAGCGCAATAAACTGGCTGATTCGCCGCAAAGGGGAAACAACACAAGAAATTCTCTGTCGCGCACGACAAATTTTAATCGAAAGCGACAAATGATATTCGCTATGATATGTGTATCCCAAAGAAAGAAGGAATACATATGTCAGAACAAATCAATCTACAGGATGCCATTTTGAAAGAGGTGCAAAAAGATCGGGTACCGATCACGCTGTTCCTTATGAATGGTTTTCAACTTCGGGGGATCATCACCGGCTTTGACAGTTTCGTGGTGGTTCTGGTGACAGATGGCAAACAGCAAATGATTTACAAACACGCTATCTCCACCCTTGCCCCCATCCGGCCTCTGAAAGCCGCAGCACAGCTTTAAGCTGAAGGCGACGGAGCATTGCTTCGTCGCCTTTTCTGCAATGTATATGTAGAAAGAAGGAGAACTATGTCGATTGCTGAAAATATCGCCGCAATACGGGAAGAAATCACAAAAGCAGCCTTGGCGGCAGGACGGGATCCTGCCCAGATCTTACTTTGCGCCGCCTCTAAAATGAATGATGCCCAGCGGGTACGGGAGGCTGTAGCCGCCGGTGTTGACTGCTGTGGCGAAAACCGTGTCCAGGAACTCACCGCAAAACTTGCCGAAGATGCCTACCGGGGCGCGCCGGTACATTTTATCGGTCATCTGCAGACCAACAAAGTCCGCCAGGTGGTTGGCAAAGTGGACTTGATACAGAGTGTCGATTCCCTGCGCCTTTTAGAGGCGATCCAAAAAGAAGCATCCAAGCAGAACCTGACGCAGGATGTTCTTTTGGAAATTAACATCGGCAATGAGGAGAGCAAGTCCGGTTTTGCCCCGGAAGAACTGGATGGTGTTTTGGAAAAAATCGGCGCATTTCCCAACATTCGGGTGAAAGGTTTGATGGCTATTCCCCCGATTTGTCAAAATTCTGGCGATAATCGCAAATTTTTTCAAAAAATTTATGCCCTTGCTGTTGACATAACGGCAAAAAAATACGATAATGTATGGGTAGAGATTTTGTCTATGGGTATGTCTGATGATTTCCGGGATGCCATTGCCTGCGGCAGTACGATGATTCGTATAGGCACCGGAATTTTTGGTGCCCGTGACTATGTAAACTCTCATCAATCATGATGTGAACTTACTTTAGGAGGAAACAGAGAAATGAGTTTTTGGGATAATGTTAAAAAATTCACCCAGCCCTATTCCGATGATGACTATGATGAAGATTACGACGATGTGGAAGGCTTTGATGCCGTAGAGCAGGAACCTGCTCCCCGGGCAGGCCGCCGCGTTTCTCCCTTTGCCAACACCATTGCCGAAGATGTTTCTGCGCCTGCTGCTTCTGCTACGCCCGCATCTTCCGGTTTCAGCGGTCAGGTTCTGAATATGAACTCCGGCAAGCAGGAAGTCGTTTTGTTCCACGCAAAAACTTTCGACGATGCTGCAAAGGCTGCTGACGAACTGCGTAAGAAAAAGGCTGTTATTCTGAATATGGAAAATGTTGACAAGGCGCTGACCCGCCGTGTCGTAGACTTCCTCTCCGGCGCTGTTTATGCCGTTGACGGTAGTGTTAAGAAGATCGCACAGTCTACTTACCTGTTCTGCCCCCACAATATGGACGTAGTGGGTGATCTGGAAAATGTCCAGGCAGAGGTCGCCAGTTATTAATTGGCGCCGGAAAGGATAGAAATAGATTATGTTTACACCGCAACAAATTGATCAGATCTCTTTTGGCAAGGCCACCTTCGGCGGCTACAGTATGGACGATGTGGATGCATTCCTGGAACCCCTTACCGAAGACTATATTACCCTTTACAAAGAAAACGCGCTGCTGAAAAGCAAGATGAAAGTTCTTGTCAGCAAACTGGAAGAATATCGCAAGAATGAAGCCAGTATGAAAGACGCCATTGTGAACGCGCAAAAAACTTGCGATTTGATGGTTAAAGAAGCAGAGGCAAAATGCACACAGATGCTTAACGACGCCAACGCCGCCGCCGTTGAAAATGCAAAGAATGCAGATGCATTGATCGCAGCAGAAAACGAGCGTGTGGAAGAGGCGCGGCAGGTTGCCACCCGGAAGATCGACAGTCTCCAGGAGCAGATCCGTGCCTGTCTCCAGTCTCTGGATCAGATCAAGGCAACCAACCGCCCCGCAAAAGCGCCGGCAACTGCCTTTGATTACGACCGTGAGCCGGACGCCACCGATGCCGTTGCAGATGAGATCTCCGCAAACCTGCAGGCGATGGTTGGCACCACCGAGGAAGATAAGCCCAAGGCTGCTCCCCAGCATCCTGCTGTGGAGACTACTACCGGCAAGTTCGGCGCGCTGAAATTCGGCCGCAACTACGATCCCACCGGTAATAACCAGTAATGATATATTTGCGTTGACGAGGACACGCATACCGATATTTTTACCAACAGAGAACTGCCGGTTGGTGCAAGGCAGATGGAAAATCCGGTTTGTATCCCCTCTGAGCAGCACACCGAACCTTTTGGCAGTAGGCTGTGCCGGGTACGCCCGATAAAGCGTTCACGAGTGCCGGTGAAAGCCGGAACAAGAGTGGTACCGCAGAGGTAAATTACACACCTTTGTCTCTTGATTGAGGCAAAGGTGTTTTTTATGACTATTTTTTGGAGGTAACTTCTGATGGAATATAAGAATACCATCATCACCCCGAAGACAGACTTTCCTATGAAAGCCGGTCTTCCCGCCCGGGAACCGGGTATGCTGGAACGTTGGAACCAGCAGGAACTGTATGAACTGATGCTGGAAAAGAATAAGGATCTTCCCCCCTTCATTCTTCACGATGGTCCTCCCTTCAGTAACGGCTATATTCACATGGGTCACGCCCTGAACAAGACCTTGAAGGACTTTATCGTCCGCAGCCATGCTATGATGGGTTATTATACCCCCTATGTTCCCGGCTGGGACAACCACGGTCTTCCCATTGAGCGTGCTATTGAAAAATCCAAGAGTAAACTGAACAAGGATATGTCCGTATCCGAGTTCCGGAAAGCCTGCGAAAACTTCGCAGAAGACTTTATCCAAAAGCAGATGGGCGGTTTCCGCCGCTTAGGCGTTGTCGGCGACTGGAAGAAGCCTTACCGCACTATGGACAAGCACTTTGAGGCGCAGGAAGTAAAGGTCTTTGGCAGAATGTTCGACAAGGGCTATATCTACAAAGGCTTGGAACCCGTTACCTGGTGTCCCTTCTGCGCCACTGCCGTTGCCGAGGCGGATATTGAATATCAAGACGATCCTTGTACCTCTGTGTATGTGAAGTTCAAGATGAACGACGATCTGGGCAAGTTGGCTGGCTTTGACCTTGAAAACACCTATTTCGTGATCTGGACTACCACTATCTGGACGCTGCCCGGCAATATGGCGATCTGCCTGCATCCCCGTGACACTTATGTTCTGGTAAAGGCTGACAACGGCGAGACCTATATTATGGCGCAGGCGCTGATGGAAAAAGTTATGAACATCGGCGGCTTTGAAAATTACGAAGTGCTCGCCACCTACCCCGGCAATTTCTTCGAGAATATGACCGCTAAGCACCCCTTCCTGGATAAGACTTCCCGGCTGGTGTATGCAGAGTATGTCACCTTGGACTCCGGTACCGGCTGTGTCCACACCGCGCCCGGTTTTGGCGCATACGACTATCAGACTTGTATGCGTTACGGTATGGAACTGGTCGTTCCCGTAGACGACTACGGTCGCCACACCGACTACGCCGGCAAGTATGCCGGTCTTAAGACCGAAGAATCCAACCCCATCATTTTGGCTGATATGAAGGAAAGCGGCGCGCTGTTTGCTTCCGAAGAGATCATGCACTCCTACCCCCACCACGACCGCTGCAAAAAGCCGGTCATCTTCCGGGCAACCCCTCAGTGGTTCTGCTCTGTGGAATCTTTCAAAGATCAGGCGATCAAGGCAATCGAAAATGTCCAGTGGTATCCTGCCTGGGGCGGCGACCGTATGGTCAGCATGATCCGGGAGCGCGCAGACTGGTGTATCTCCCGTCAGCGCCGTTGGGGTCTGCCCATCCCCGTATTCTACTGCAAAGACTGCGGCAAACCCGTTTCCACCCCGGAATCCATTGAGAAACTTTCCAAACTCTTTGATGAATTTGGCTCTAACGTCTGGTTTGAAAAGGACGCTATGGAACTCGCTCCTGAAGGCTTTACCTGCCCCCACTGCGGCGGTAAGGATTTCACCAAGGAGACTGACACTTTGGACTGCTGGTTCGACTCCGGCTCTACCCACTTTGCATCCTTGATGAAGGACACCCCCGAACTGTGGCCTGCAGATGTCTATCTGGAAGGCGCTGACCAGTATCGCGGTTGGTTCCAGTCTTCCCTGCTCACCTCTGTTGGCGCGCTGGATCAAGGCGCTCCTTTCAAACAAGTCCTGACCCACGGCTGGGTAGTTGACGGCCAGGGTCGCGCAATGCACAAGAGCCTGGGCAACGGCGTAGATCCCGCCGACTTGATCAAGGACTTTGGCGCAGACATCGTCCGTCTGTGGGCAGCCTCTTCTGACTACCATGTGGATGTCCGTTGCTCCAAGGAGATCTTTAAGCAGATCGCGCAGAACTATCTGAAGTTCCGCAACACCGCCCGGTACTGCCTGGGCAACCTGAACGACTTTGACCCCAACGATCTGGTCGCTCCCGCCGATATGGAAGAACTGGATAAGTGGGCGCTGACCAAACTGGATGAACTGGTGGCAACCGTCAAGAAGGCATACCACAACTACGAATTCCACGTGATCTCCCACGCCATCAACGATTTCTGCGTTGTAGAACTGTCCTCTTTCTATCTGGATATTTTGAAGGATCGGCTGTACTGTGAAGAGGCAAACGGTCTGCGCCGTCGCTCTGCGCAGACTGCGCTGTACCTGATCCTGGATGCAATGACCACCCTGTTTGCGCCCATTTTGGCATTCACCTGCGATGAGATCTGGCAGTCTATGCCCCACCGCTCCGGTGATGATGTGCGTAACGTCCTGCTGAACCAAATGCCCGTGTCTTTCGCCCAGTACGCCCTGGACGAAGCCGCAATGGTCAAGTGGGATACGGTTATGAAGTTGCGCCAGGATGTAAACGGCGTTCTGGAGATCGCCCGTGCAGAAAAGCGCATCGGCAAAGCATTGGAAGCGCACGTCAGCCTTTCTACCGATGATGCCGAACTGATCAACACCTGCAAGGACATCAACCTGGCAGAGGTATGCATCGTATCCTCCTGCGCATGGGAGAATGTTCCCGAAGGCGCTACCACCGGTGTGGGTACGAACCTGCCCCAACTGACCGTTGGTGTCGTGGAGGCGGGGGGTGAAAAGTGCCCCCGCTGCTGGATGCACTCTGAAGAAGCCGACGAAAACGGTCTGTGCAAGCGCTGCGCCGCTGTAATTGCCAAGATGGACATCGAAATCTAACAAAGATAAAGCAGACATATGGACAAGATCCATATGTCTGCTTTTTTACTGATTTTCCCTTGACAAACCAAGTCCTCTGTGCTAATATATCTTGGCAGTAAATATTGTTTCTTTTGATTCGGAGTGATACCCAAGAGGCCGAAGGGGCTCCCCTGCTAAGGGAGTAGGCGGCTTAAAACCGCGCGAGGGTTCAAATCCCTCTCACTCCGCCAAAAATAGGACACACCTTTTGGTGTGTCCTTTTCTTTTTGTTCTATTACTGCTGAGCCTGAGCCTTGCGCTTGGCTTCAATGGCAGCCAGAGCGTCCTTGCGGGAAAGGTTGATGCGGCCCTGCTGGTCAATTTCGGTAACCATAACGAATACTTCGTCGCCGGGGTTAACGATATCTTCCACCTTTTCAACACG
>JAZQBF010000128.1:0-6628 GCA_045545615.1 Faecousia sp. | reverse complement strand
CCCACATTACAACCGCCTACTGTATAAACAAGTACGGCAAATTTTAGACATCAACAAGGCGCAAAGGCATATCCGGGGCGGTATGGCTACCCGGGAGAAATACCGGCAAAAGGCAAAAGATTAGTTTTAGCCCAGTCCATGTGGACTGGGCTTTCAAATTTTTATAGATCGTCAGCGTCCTGAACTGGTTTATCTTCCGGATCTTTGGGTCTGCCGGTATAACTGCCAAAGGGATCTGTGACGATTTTTTCTTTCTTTTTGTCCATATTCCTCACCTCGTAAGTAGCATTTGAATTTCGGATGCATTTATGCTATGATAATTTTAGAAATGAGGTGTCTGCGTGTTTGAAATTACATTGATCGCTATGGGCAAACTAAAAGAAAAATTTTATCTGTCCGCCGCAGCAGAATATGAAAAACGGATGAAAGGCTACTGCCAGTTCCGCATTCTGGAATTGCCGGAAGTGCGGCTGCCGGAAGCCCCTTCCCCTGCGGAAATCGCTGCCGGTTTGGAAAAAGAAGCAGACAGCATCCTTGCCAAGATCCCCAAAGGCGCTTGGTTTTGCGTGTTAACGCCGGAGGGCAAAATGCTCTCCTCTGAAAGTTTGGCGGATAAACTGAAAGATGTAAAACTCTCCGGAAAAAGCAGTGCCTGCTTTCTCATCGGTTCTTCCTTTGGTATAGCGCAACGCATTAAGGATAAAGCGGATTTTAAACTTTCTATGAGTCCTATGACGTTCCCCCACCATTTAGCAAGAGTGATGGTGTTGGAACAACTCTACCGGGCAGAGGCGATCCAAGCCGGCAGTAAGTACCATAAATAATCTTCTTTGTTTGCATATAATACAATTAAACAAATTATGAGGTGATGCAAATGATCCCAAAAGATCGGGTTTTGGATAAACTAGACAGTCTGCTGCGGAGCAATGACTACGCAGGCGCAAAAAGAACACTGCAATACTGGCTTTCTGAGGCAGAATACACCGGCGATGACCAGGGCGTTTTGTTGATGCAAAACGAATTGATGGGTCTTTGCAGAAAATTAGGCGAAAAAGAGCAGGCGCTGCAATATGCCCAGGATGCGCTAAACCAAGTAGGAAAAATGGACATTGGCGATAATGTGGGCGCTGCCACCACCTATTTGAACAGCGCTACAGTTTGCAAGGCTTTCGGACTTCCCGAAGATGCGATCAATCTGTTTCAAATGGCGCGAAGCATCTATGAGCGTGATTTGCCGCCCACAGACGATCGGTTAGGCGGTCTTTACAACAATATGGGTCTGGCGCTGGTGGACTTAAAGCGATTCCGTGAGGCAGAGGAACTCTATCAAAAGGCGATTTCTGTTATGCAGACCGTTCCGGAGAAAGAGCCGGAAATCGCCATCACCTATTTGAATATGGCAACAGCGGCAGAGGCAGAGTACGGTTTGTCCCAGGCTCGCGCAATAATTGACGAACTTATCCAAAAGGCGAAGGCGTGTATGGAGATCGGCAAAGACCGTAAAGACGGTAACTATGCTTTTGTGTGTGAAAAATGTGCAACAGTTTTCGGCTATTACGGTTTTGAAGATTACGCAGTTCAGTTGACCGAACGCTGCAGGAGGATCTATGAAGGGACTTGAACTGGCAAGGCAATATTATGAAACTTATGGCAAAGAAATGCTGGAGACGCATTTTTCCCAGGCGTTGCCCTATTTGGCAGTTGGCTTGGCGGGCAGCGGCTCCGAATGTTATGGCTATGATGATCTGACCTCTCAAGACCACGATTTTGAACCGGGATTCTGCATTTTTCTTCCCGTTGAAGACATTGTCGATCGGCAAACTGCCTTCCAATTGGAGCGGGCGTATGCAAAACTGCCGAAAGAATTTATAGGGTTTCACCGAAGCCGTATGAACCCCGTAGGCGGCAATCGCCACGGCGTGATTCGTATGGATGAATTCTTTTTGACAAAAACCGGAAGTACTGATGGAGAACTGACACCGGAGCAGTGGTTTTCTGTTCCGGAGCACGGTCTGATCGAGGCAACCAACGGTGCAATTTTTACTGACCCTTGCGGTCAATTTACAGCCGTCCGGGAGAAACTGCGTTATTTCCCGGAGGACATACGGCGCAAAAAACTGGCAGGACACCTGCTTTTAATGGGACAAGCCGGTCAGTATAACTACAGTCGGTGTATCGCAAGAGGCGAAACGGCAGCGGCACAACTTGCGGTGTTTGAATTTGTTCAAAGCGCGCTGCACAGCATCTATCTGCTGAACCGCGCCTATATGCCCTACTATAAATGGTGTTTCCGGGGACTGAAAGACCTCCCCTGCTTAAGTGCATTATCAAAGAAATTGGAATATTTGATTTCCAGCGGAAACGCCCCGCAAGAGGCAAAAGAAAAGGTTAACACGATCGAGCAGATCTGCTCGGCAATTGCCCATGAACTGCGGGTGCAAAACTTAAGTGACTTGCAAAATGCTGAAATGGAGCAGCAGGCATACACCTTGAACGACACCATCACCGATCACAACATCCGCAACCTGCACATCCTCCACGGCGTATAATAAGCAACATAAAAAGCGAGGGAGAAAGAATCCCTCGCTTTTTGTTTTAAAATTCGCCGGTGGCGTACATTACCGCTGAAAGGGCGCATAGTGGAGCAGTTTCACAACGCAGGATGCGCTTGCCCAATGTACAGACTTTCAATCCTGTCTCTGCGGCTTGGGTTACCTCTTTTTCTTCCAGACCGCCCTCTGGGCCTGTAAGTAGACTGACGGTTTTAAAAGGTTTTTCTTCCAACACCATCCGCAGAGTGGTAGCCTGCTCATTTTCATAGAACAAAATGGCAAGGTCCGCTTGTGCGGCTCTTTCCAATGCCCCTTTGTAAGTGCCAACTGTCAGCACCTGAGGGATCACGCCTCTGCCGGATTGTTCCGCTGCAGAAGCGGCGATCTTCTGCCACCGCTCCAGTTTCGTGGCTAAACTCTTCTCATCCGGACGGGAGACGCAACGACTGGAAGGATATGCTACGATCTCGTAAGCGCCCAGTTCCGTTGCCTTTTGAATCACATGTTCCAACTTATCGCCTTTGGAAAATGCCATATACACGCTGGCTTTCACCGTCGCCTCAGAGGCAGATTCCTGCTGGGATCTTACCACAAGGCTGATCTGTCCGGGGCTGACATCGCTGACCGCACACAGGGCTTCTCTGCCTGCACCGTCACACACCAGCACCTCTTCGCCGCACTTTAGACGCAGCACTTTGGCGTGGGCAGCATTTTCGCCGGTGAGCAGGATGAAATCCGGCTGCATTTCCTCTGTCTTCACAAAAAATCGCGTCATACATCGATCTCCAATTCCAGATCCTGGATCATAATATTATATTTGCCGGGGAGTTTTACGGTTTTATAATGGACATCCACATAAGTAAAGTCTTCGTCGGTCAGCAGGAAAGTAACCGTCTTCTTCTCGCTTTTTTTCAAGTCCACCTTTTGGAAATTCCGCAGGCGCTTTACAAAGGGCGTAATGGGGGCATACAAAGTCTGCAGGAACAGCAAAACACTTTCCCTTATATCGTAATCGCCCACATTCTCCACAGTTACTGATACTTCCACATTGCCATCATCCAGTTTTCTTGCGGTCAGATTGGAATAGTCCACTTTGGTATAAGAAAGACCGTAGCCAAAAGGATACCAGGCATTGGGAGAAGATAGCACATAGTCTCTGCCAGGGTTCTCCGGGCTGCCGTGCTTTTTGTAGGCTCTGCCACGGGCAGAGGGTTTGTAGTTATAGTAGCAAGGGATATGTCCCGTTGTCTTGGGGAACGAGATCGCCAGTTTGGCGCTGGGAGAAACATCGCCGAAGATCAGATTGGCAAAGGCGTGGCCGCTTTGTTCGCCACCGCCCCAAGAGAACATAAAGGCGTTGACCTTGGCAATATCCTGTTCCAAAGTGTAGGGTCTTCCGGCATACAGCACCAAAATGACTTTCTTGCCCAAAGCGGTGATGGCATCAAACAGCCGCCGCTGAGAAGGCGGGAAATTCAGATCGTGCATATCGTAGCCTTCTGCGCAAGTGACCTCTTTGATCGGCTCTGCTTCTACGCCGCCTTCTCCGCCGCCGGCGATGGCGCTGTCGCCCAAAACCAGAAATACCGTGTCCGCTTTTTTTGCCGTTTCCACAGCCTCGCTGATCATCTCGTCGGTGGTGGAAATGGGGTTACAACCCCGGGCGTAGAGCACTTTGCCCTCCCCTAAACGGCTGACCATACCCTCATAGAAACTGACACAACCGTCACAAAAGTCCATATAGTCGCCCAGGAAGGAGTCCTTGGCATTGTTGCCGATCACCGCCACTTTTCCGCAGGTGTTTTTATTCAGCGGTAAAATACCGTCATTTTCCAAAAGGAGAATGGATTCTTCATCCAGTTTTCTGGTCAGTTCAATGGCTTCCGGTGTACGCAGTGCACCATCAGCGCAGGCATAAGGATCTTCAAACAGACCCAGCCGGAATTTCAGGGTCAGCAGATTCAGCACTGCCCGGTCAATGAGCGCCTCGTCAATTTCGCCCTTGCGCACCGCCGCCTGGAATTCTTCGCCGTAGCCTACATAGTAGGGCGCTTCCAGATCCACGCCTGCCTCGATCGCCATTTTGCCGGCGGTCAAAGCATCCGGTGCTACCCGCTGGAGGGTGTGCAGTTGCCGGATCGCGCCGTAGTCGGAGATCACCGCACCATCAAATCCCAGTTCTTCACGGAGAAGTTCCTGCAAGATTCGCTTAGACCCGTGGATCGGCTCGCCGTCCAACTCATTATAAGCAGGCATTACACTCAGCGCACCTGCCTGGAAACACTTGATAAACGGCTCTAAGGTCACTTCCCGCATTTCCCGTTCACCCATGTGGACAGTTGCCAGATTGATACCGCCTTCCGGAACGCCGTAGGCGATAAAATGCTTGACCGTAGCGGCAACTTTGTGGGCTTGCACGCCTTTGACATACAAACTGCCCATTTCACCGGTAAGGTACGGATCTTCGCCGTAACCCTCCTGCATTCTTCCCCAGCGGGGGTCTCGGGGGATATCCACATTGGGGGCATACAGTTGGCGGATGCCCATAGCGGCGGCTTCCTTGCCAATAACATCGCCCATCTGGGCAACCAGTTCCCGGTCAAAACTGCCGCCAATACCGGCGCACTGGGGAAACACGGTAGCAGCCCGGTGGATCAGACCCCGCTGACCTTCAAACGCCACCAACATAGGAATACCCAGGCGGGTCTTATGCAGGCAATAATCCTGCAGGCGTTTCACCGTTTCTGCGTCCTTAGGCGGAGAAAATGTGCCGAAACGGGGTTCCAATTCTCCGGCATCTGCCAATTGTGCCGCCTCGTTTACATTCATATAAATACCCATTTGCTGGAATTTTTCTTCCAGGGTCATTTTCGAAAGCAAGTCCTTTGCCCGAATATCCGGCGCAAGTGTCTTGTCGTGATACATAGGGTATCCCCCTTACCTTTCTCAGATATGCTTATTGTAGCACATCATCATTTTGTTGCAAGACATATTTATCTGAAAAGTAGACAAAAAACGGCAGATGTTGTATCTGCCGTTTCTTTTACAGTTTTGCCTTGATTTCTTCCATCGTGGGAACGCTGGAAATGCCGCCGGGTTTGGTTGTGGAAAGACCTGCGCTGGTGCAGGCAAAGGAGACCACTTCTTCCAGTTCCTGGGTGCTGAGACTCTCCGGTGCTTTTCCCAAAGAAAGCAATTTCCATACTGCGCTGCCACCGAAAATATCTCCGGCACCGGTGGTATCCACCACCTTGATACCGGAAAGACCGGGAACGCGACCAAATGCTGTGCCATTGGAGAAATAACAGCCCTCCGCGCCGCAGGTGACAAACACCAGTTTCACGCCGTAATTTTCCAAAATATGCTTTGCGCCATCTTCCACGCCCAAGCCAAAGAGGAATTCCACTTCTTCGTCGCTGATCTTTACCACATCTGCCTGGGAAAGACCCCAAAGAAGTTGTTCTTTCGCCTCGTTTAGATCATTCCACAAGGGTTTGCGCAGGTTGGGATCGTAGGTGATCAATTTGCCCTTGGATTTGGCGTAGGCAACCGCCTTTTGGGTGGTTGTCCGGGCAGGCTCACCGGTGAGAGACAGTGTGCCAAAGTGGAACACCTTTGCATCATCGATCAGCGAAAGATCCAGTTCCTCAAAGTTTATCTGGGTATCAGCGCCAGGTTTCCGGGCAAATGCAAACGCCCGGTCACCGGTCTCATCCAATGTTACAAAAGCCAGGGTAGTGAAGACGTTGGGGTCTTTTATCATACCTTTGGTCTCAATGCCGGCAGATGCCATAGTACTGATCAGCAGTTTACCGAAAGTATCATCGCCGACCTTGCCCAAGAAGGCTGTCTTCGCGCCAAATTTGGACAGCGCCGCCAAAAAGTTGGCAGGGGCGCCACCGGGATGCGCCACCATAGTGGGATAGCCCTGGTGGTCGGTGGATGCGCAGGTAAAGTCAATGAGGGATTCCCCCAATGCAACCACATCGATCATTCCGCTACCTCCGGATACTCGTTGCAAAGCAAGCGGTAGGGCGGCTCATCTTCTTCGATGGTGGGGAAACGACCCATAGGCG
>JAZQBF010000127.1:0-5371 GCA_045545615.1 Faecousia sp. | reverse complement strand
GCATACCGCACCAAGGAAGAGATCGATGCCTGGAAGGAAGTTGATCCCATCCTGACCTATCCTGCTAAGCTTATTGAAGCAGGTGTTACCACCCAGGAAGAAGTGGACGCCATCTTGAAGGAAACTTCCGAGCGTATGACTATGATCTGCAAGTACGCTGCTGATCCTGAATTCAGCCCCTACTGCGATTTCAAGAAAGATCCTGCGGTTGTTGAGCGCCTGATGTTCTCCAACCAGAAGGTGGATAAGTTTGATGATCGTGAGCCTGAATATCTCGTTCCCAAGGAAGAGGCAGAGGGCTATAAGAAGATCAAGGCCAAGGAGCGCAGCCCCATCGGCGCTGACGGTAAACCCGTCTCCAAGATGAAACTGTATAACCTTCGTGACGGCCTTTCCGAGGTCATTTGGGATCGGTTCTACGAAGATCCTACTATGATCGCCTACGGCGAAGACTGCCGTGACTGGGGTGGCGCATTTGCAGTTTACCGCGGTATGATGGACGCACTGCCGCACAGCCGTCTGTTCAACTCCAACCTGGCTGAGGCTGCGATCGTTGGTACGGCTGTTGGTTATGCGCTGTCCGGTGGTCGGGCACTTGTGGAACTGATGTATGCGGACTTTATCGGCTGTGCCGGTGACGAGATCTTTAACCAGATGTCCAAGTGGCAGGCAATGTCTGCCGGTATCCTGAAGATGCCGCTGGTTCTGCGTGTTTCCGTCGGCTCTAAGTACGGCGCACAGCACTCTCAGGACTGGACCGCGCTTTGCGCACACATTCCCGGCTTGAAGGTTTGCTTCCCCGCAACACCTTGGGAGGCGAAGGGCTTGATGGAGACCGCTCTGAAGGGTACAGACCCTGTTGTGTTCTTCGAAAGCCAGAGAATCTACGACGTCGGTGAACAGTTCCACGAAGGTGGCGTGCCTGCTGAGCGTTATGAGATTGAGATCGGCGATACCAATAAGGTTCGTGACGGTAAGGATGTTACCATTCTCACAATCGGCGCGGCTCTGTACCGTGCTGTGGATGCGGCAAAGACCCTTAGCGAAAAGTATGGTATGGAGGCAGACATTATTAACCTGCACTCTCTTGTTCCTCTGGATTATACCAAGATTTTCGAGTCTGTCCGCAAGACCGGTAAGGTGATTCTGGTTTCCGATGCTTGCGCAAGAGGTTCTTTCTTGAACGATGTTGCCAAGACCATCACCGAGCAGTGCTTCGATGATCTGGATGCACCTCCCGTTGTTGTGGGCGCTAAGAACTGGATCACACCTCCCTTCGAGTTCGACGAGTTCTTCTTCCCCCAGGCAAACTGGATTCTGGATGCAGTTCACGAGAAACTGGTTCCTCTGGATGGTTACACAGCCGAGAGCAATGTTTGCGACGAGGCTGAACTGATTCGTCGGGGTAAACTGGGTGTCTGATCTGTGGAAATAAGACGAACAGCGAATGCAGGAGTCCTGCTGAAACTGGACGGTGTTTCGATATTATTGGATGGCGTGAGCCAGGTAGTTGAACCCTATCTGGCCACACCTCCTGATATTCGTGAAAGCCTTTTGGCTTCGCCTCCGGATGCGCTGGTCTTTACCCATACACATAATGACCATTATGGCCCCGTTTTTGTGGATGAATATAAAGCATCTGCAAACGGGGTCATTATTGGACCTGAAATTTCTTCTGATAAGGACATTGATTTAGGTGCAATTCAAATTGGTTCTGTTTCTGTTTCTCCGGTTAGAAGCAGACACATTGGAAAGTATGGGACGATCAGTCATTACAGTTATATCATACAGGGCTCGAAATGTATTTGGTTTATGGGCGATGCATCGCCCCTTGGGTGGCATAAAAACGCCAATTATCCGAGACCGGATATTGTAATTGCTCCCTACGCTTATGGGAATACAACATCGTCCTGGAGATCTACAAAGGCGTTGGGCGCTGAAAATGTAATTTTGTTCCATTTGCCGGCAAAAGAGAATGATCCGTATGAATTATGGGATGCTGTTAAATCAGTAACTGCTAACGAACAAGAAACAAAATTATGGATTCCGGATATTGGTCAAACCATAGTATTTTAAAAAAATAAGGTCTGCTGATTCAGCAGACCTTATTTTTATGGTTAAATTATTCGACGATAATCATTCCGTCTTCCTTGACGGTAATGGTCATACCGTCTTTTACATAAGAAAGGAATTCATCGCCCAGAGAATCAATTACCGGCATTGTCACATCATCCAGCCACACATCGGCCAACACTGCACCAGCAGCGGCAAGAGAGTCAATCGGCTGAGAAAACAGCATACAAGCAGGTTGGCGGTGCATGGAACAAGCGCAATACAGTACCAGACCGCCGGTAGTTGAACCGATAGTTTGAGGCAAGCACAGTGCTTTGCCAGCCATTTGTTTACCAAACAGATCAGGGTTGTTCTGGTCGCCGCAGGTTGCTTTTTTGTCTCCGAATTGCAGCGCCTTTTGGAAAGAGGCAAGGGTATTCAGACCGCTGTGGGATACAACGGCTTCTGCAGTTACAGTGCCTGGCGCGATAACACGACCTTTAAATTCTCTCATATTATTTGCCTCCCTTCGTGATCTGCGCAAGGATCTCATCATCTGTGTAATACCGCGCTGTCGTATAGGTGCGCAGTTTGTTGGAAGATGTGATCACCGGCATCTTGCCAGCCAGGGGATTGTTCATATACATCAGCGGACAAATATAAGAAGTGATCACGCCGGTTGCTTTCAGACGAGGCGCATAGTCGGTTTTTTCGAATGCTTCCAAAACAGCAGGTGATGCGGTGAAAACAGTGGGGATACAAACCTTTGTTTTGCCGGCGCTCTTTAATCCAGTTTCGACTTTATCCGTCCAGTCTTGTAGTTGCTGTAAACTCATGTGGGGACAACCCATAAAGCACAGTTTCGGCTTGGCGTCTTCCTTTTTCCACATAACGGGATAACTGTCGTAAACTCTTTGGAGTTCTGCATCGTCAATCACATACAATTGCGCATTTTCTGCGATAAGATTTTCTCCCATCTCGACTGCCTCAGGTGTTAACTTGTCGATGTGATACAGACCAACAGCGCCGTTAGATGCGGTTGCTGCACCGAAATCCTTCAGGTAGGTGCAGGCATCATCTGTTAATTCCGTTCCAAGCCACTGATCAAGTCCCTTGACGTAAGGAACAGCCTCCATAACTTTCATGCCGATGGCAGAACCCAAAAGTTGCGCTTCCGGTTTCTTCGTAGTCTTGATTTCAACAATCCAGGTGGCCTTTCGCCCTTCGTCTGTCAGTAAACCAAAGTAGGGTACATAACCAACAACACTGCCCATCAGATCGATGATACCGGAGTTGCGGTTACAGCGAGCGCCAAGAACGGAGTTTGCATAAACAACAGCAGAGGATTCTGCCCAACTGAGCACATCACCTTTTTGGGGTTTGTTGCCCATTTCGTCCATATAGCAGGTGCAGGAGAACGCATCCTGATCCATAAGACCCATTTGGTTCAGTTGTTTTTCATAGAAATCCTGCTTGGAATACATAAAGTTCTTAAAAATGAAATCAAGCAAAAAATTGCTGGGTACATTTTTGTCCAAGGGTCTGGGATCAACAGAGAAGGTTTGCTTGGAAATTGCGCCGGCTTCGATCAATTGATCCATAATGGAATAAACAGGCCCCAATGCTTTCAATCCAAAGGATGTAACAAGATGGTTGTGCTTGCTGGTAACAGGAACCATTTTCGTGGCGCCAAAAACTTCGCCGTATCGCACAAGGGTTTTCATAACCTTTGCTAAGGTTTCACCCTGATTACCGTCTAAAATGCTTTGCTGTTCAGGTGTTAATTGCATAAGTTCATCGCTCCTTATCAAAGTTTCATTGCAACATCCCAAGCCTGCCAGATAACGGTACGCAGGTTGCCGACTTTGGATGCATCACCAACAATGTGGATATGGCTTGCTTTTTGGGCGATAGGTGCGCTCTTGTAACCAACAGAGAGAATTACACTGTCGGCGTTGATCTCCTCTGTGGAACCGTCTTTATGGGTCACAGAAACTGTCTTCTCACCAATTTCATTTACACGGGTTTCCAGATGTACAGGCACTTTATTCGCATTAAAGAAATCACGCAGGAAACTGGTATTTGCAAGGCAGATGCCCTTGGTAGTGATCAAATCGTCCTGCATTTCCACAATGGTAGGCTTTTTGCCCTGAAGATACAGTTCATAAGCAATTTCGCAGCCGGTCAGACCGCCGCCGATGATCGTTACATTCTGTCCGACAGATTCTTTGCCGAGAAGGAAATCCACGGCCTGAATGGCTCTGGCTGCGCCCTTAACGGGGATTCTGTTAGCTACAGAACCAGTAGCAACGATGACCTCATCAGCATTCAAAGAAGCAACATCCTTGATCTCCGTATTCATTTTTACTTCAATAGGATATTTGGCCAGTTCCCGTTTGTACCAAGTGATTAGCGCGCGGTCTTTTTCTTTGAAAGAGGGTGCTGCAGCAGCAATAAAGACACCGCCCAATTTGTCACTCTTTTCGTACAGCGTTACATTGTGTCCACGTTTAGCGCAAACCAATGCTGCCTCCATACCACCGATACCGCCACCGATAACCGCGATATTCTTTATCTTCTTTGCAGGTTTGATATTGTACTTTTTGGACTGCATTGTTTCGGGGTTCAGTGCGCAGCGGGCAAGACCCATTGTATCTGTCAGGTCCTGGGTATTGGCATGACCTTTGGAGGAAGAGAAGTTGAAACAGCCGCTGTGACAGCAGATACAAGGCTTGATATCTTCCAGCCGATCTTCGATCAGTTTTGTGATCCATTGGGGGTCGGTAAGGAACTGACGGGCGATACCCACGGCGTCGATCTTGCCGTCTGCTACAGCCTGGGCGCCCACATCCGGTTCCATACGACCGGCGCAGACAACAGGGATGTCAACAAACTTCTTGATATGCGCCACATCTTCCAGATTGCAGTTTTGAGGCATATACATAGGCGGATGTGCCCAGTACCAGGAGTCATAAGTGCCGTTGTCAGCGTTGAGCATATCGTAGCCGGCATCCTGCAGGTATTTGGCGGCTTTTTCGGACTCTGCCATACAGCGACCCTTTTCCTCATAAACTTCGCCGGGAACGGCGCCTACGCGGAAATCCTTGACCTTGGATTCGACAGAATAACGCAGAGATACGGGAAAATCTTCGCCGCAGGCAGCCTTGATCGCTTTAACGACTTCCACCGGGAAACGGTAGCGATTTTCAAAAGATCCGCCATACTCGTCAGTACGCTTATTTGTCCACTCCATTGTGAACTGGTCAAGAAGATAACCTTCGTGAACAGCATGGACTTCCACACCGTCGACACCTGCATC
>JAZQBF010000126.1:0-34514 GCA_045545615.1 Faecousia sp. | reverse complement strand
CCTGAAATCCATAGGTGAGTGGGCTTTTTGCGAGTGTAAACTATTAACAGAGATTGTTTTGCCTGAAGGATTTGAAGAACTGGGGAAATTTTCTTTCAGTGATTGTACCGCTGTTAAAAAAATCTCCATTCCTTCAACCTTAAATAAACTGCATTTCATTTCGGCTGATGGCGGAAATTGCGGATATGAATTTGATACAACAAGTATTGAAGAACTTACTTTTGCAGGTGACTGGAAATATACTACTCTTGATATGGGATTGAGTGATGAAGGAAAAATTTATTTTTATGGCTCGTTAGCCAGAGACATTTCTAACGAGGAGTATCCGGGAACTTTTGACGAGATAACAGAAAAGAATAAAGAATCCGTTCTTTGCGCTTTATTAAACAAACAGTCTCTGAAAATAAATGATAAGGATTGCTCTATTACAAGTGAAAAACCAACAGGAATTTATGAGGTTCCTAGCATGTGGGGATTTACTTTGCAAGAATTCACGAAAGACAACAAATTAAATGTTTCTTATGAACAAATGATGGGCGGCGTCCTAAAGGATGTTGTGTCAAACGAATATACTTATGACGAGGAACTAAAGGCATATACATTTTCTCAAAGCACAACTCTTGAAGGTCAAAGTATTACTATAGAAAAAATCTTTGTCAACTTTGGTGATTTTGTTTTCTCTGTTGATTATTCTAAAATTGACAGCAGTGAAGATGCGTCAATACATAAATGGATTCCTTACAGCGAAACCATTAAAGAATACATTAAAGAGGATGTTGAACTTGAAGAAGAAAAGGTCGAAGAAATTGTTGAGAAGAAGGACAACTTGTTAAATGATCTTATTGCTGCATTTAAAGAGGCTGGATTGAATGTTACTGTTAATGCCCAAACCGGCGAGATTGCGCTTGATTCTACTGTGTTGTTTGGCGTAAATGAATCTGATATTTCTGCTGAGGGCAAGGAGTTCCTGAAGAAGTTCATTCAGGTATATACTTCCGTGGTGTTTAGTGATAAGTATGAGAACTTTGTTTCTACCATTATGGTCGAAGGTCATACCGACACCAACGGCAGCTATGAACTGAACCAAAAACTGTCTCAGGAAAGAGCAGATAGCGTTAAGAACTACTGCCTGTCCGCAGACTGTGGTGTGGAGCAGGTTTACGCAAGTGCTCTGCAAGAAATGCTTCAGGCTGTTGGTTATTCCTATGACAAGCCCGTATATGATACAAGCGGCAAAGTCGATATGGATGCATCCCGCCGCGTTTCTTTCCGCTTTATGGTAAATCTTGATCAATAATAAACTACATTGAATGCCATTCGTGGAGGTAAATAGCGTGAAAAAACAAATTAAATTGCTGTCGCTGATCTTGGCGTGTGTTTTGATCCTATCGCTTTGCGCCTGCGGCAAGAAAGAGCCTGCATCATCTAATAACACCGGCAAAACCGAAAACGGCAAATTGGTTTGGTATTTAGGTGGAAACAACATTTTTGCTGGAGATGTCAACGTAGAGTCCCTCTTCGAGGGCGTCACTGATACCGTTAACCCCAGTCAAGTCTACAGTGCCCTCACCCTGACTGAAGATATGCTTCACGGTGTCTACACACTGAATAACAAGGAAGAAGATCTCAAGACAGTACGGAAGGACATTCCTTTTAAAGAAGTTCAGTTTAAGGACAGCACCCACAGTCTAACGATCCTTCCCACCGCTGTATATTTGGGTGCAGAAAATGTCTGCAACTCTGAAACTAATTACAAATATGACCAACTAAAGCTGATTAAGGATCACGAGGTGGCTGTTCTTGAACTTGCTACAGCCGACAAGATCGGTCAAACCCCTTGCATTTATGAAATCGATGGTAATAACATCACCTTCAAACAGATCGACCAGACCAGCACTGGCGACGAGCCTTTTACTTACGAACTCACGGGTGTTGAGTTCACCTACACTTTTGAACTCTCTGGTCCTTATATGACATTCTCTAAGGATGGCTATTCTTTAAAACTGAAGGCTTTCTGCTTAACTGAGAACACCGATGATGACCTTTCCATGCATGGCTATTCGTTGCCTAATTCTCCTCTGATTCAAGGTGTTGACTATTTTGCCAGCTCCAAGTCTTGGAATTATGCTGTGATGCGCGATGGTAGCTATATCGACCTTTCCGCCTTCAAAATTGACGACGAAGGAAGATTCACTGTATATCTGGCCGAAAAGGATCTGGTCAGCGGAGAAACTGAGAAGACAGTAAATCAGTATGCCTACATCATCCAGAGCGAGGCCAGCAGTTTTATGACTGACTTTAGCATTATTCTACTGGATGGCAGCAAAGTCTATTATTACACAGACGATATTACTCAGAGAGAAGCCCGTGCTCTTGAAGATCAGGGCGCTGATGTGGATGGTATGACAGAGGACGAAATCAAGGAAATTGCTGAAAAGAAGGCAGATTTGTTTGATGATCTGCAGAAAGAGTTTGAGACTAACGGCATTAATGCAACGGTCAATCGCAGCACCGGAGAAATTGCATTGGATTCTACCGTTCTCTTTGATGTGAATGAGTCTGCAATTTCTTCTGACGGCAAGGCCTTTCTGCAGAAGTTTATGGGAGTATATACCACTGTTGTATTCGGTGATAAGTATCAGGGCTTTATCTCTAAGATTATGGTCGAGGGACATACAGATACTAACGGCAGCTACGAGCTCAACCAGACGCTCTCCAAGGCCCGTGCGGATAGTGTGAAGGACTACTGCCTGTCTGCAGAATGCGGAGTAGATACTGCATATGCAACCACGCTCCAGAATATGTTGGAAACTATCGGCTACGCTTACGACAAGCCTATCTATGACGAGAACGGTGAAGTTGATATGGATGCATCCCGGCGTGTTTCCTTCCGCTTTATCGTAAATGTCGAAAAGCAGGGATAATCCATGAGTAAATACTGCGGCAATTGCGGCTCCGAGATGGCACGGGACGAAAAGTTCTGCGCCATCTGTGGCACCAAGTTTGAAAGCAATGTAATAGCAACGATCGATACACCCAAAAAGAAACTTACCAATGTGGTAATTGATAAAGAATTGCATAATCAGAAGCATACAACATGGGAATATATTGGTGAGTTCCTTTTGTTAGGCTTAATGCTTGTGGTTGTGTATTTAGGCCGTCCAGGAATTCTGTTGCTTAGTATCCCTTGGGCTATTGGCCTTTACAGAATGATTAAACACGACATTAGAAGAAATAAACTTAAGTACTATGTTCTGGATCGTCCCTGCAAAGAAAAGAAATTTGTTGAGGGCGATGAAAGTCCTGATGAATGGCTTTTGTGGTTTGAAAATATGACTAAAGAATTGAATGTGGCTATTTCAGTAAAGCAGGATTTTTATGACACAACAGAAATTGGTGAGGAATTTTATGTCGTGTTTCTGCATAAAGATAAGTTTCCGTGCCTTTGCTATCGAAAAAGTGAATGGACAAAGTAAGACTATGGGGTAATAAGATAATAAGATTTGTTATTGTTATTTTCTAAATATGTGTCACGAAAATATGCTGTTTTATGTTTTTCTCTATGAAGAAAGGCTCTAATTGTGGCAGAATAGTGGCACGGTTTTGGCAGAATGGTGGCGCGAAATTGGCAGAAGAATAACAATGACTTGGCAGAACATCTGTGTTATAATCCTAATGTGCAAAACTGGGACTTCGGAAGAAGCCCCAGTTTTCTTGTATGTATAACCACTGATGATCGGGATCTATGATCATCTTGCGTACTATCTGGATCTGCATACACAGATTTAGTCGGTTCTGGATTTAAATATTCCCATTTTTTAAGTAAAGTGCAGGCTAAGAAGGACTGCACCTTATAATATTGGTTGACCAAAGTTAACCCCCGGCTCTGCCGGGGGCAAAAAATAGCTTATAGCGAGGAGTAAAGTAGACAAGAAAAAAGCTCCCCATTATAGTAGAAGTGGTTTGCCGACCACACAACTACCATAATGAGGAGGTCTTAATCGTGAAAGAAAAAGACATTAATAGTTTAGACCATACTACGTGGAGATGTCAATACCATGTAGTGTTCGCACCCAAATATAGAAGAATGGTAATATACAACGAGATAAAGGCAGATATAGGAAAAACTGCGGCAGCTATGCCAGCAGAAGGGCGTGGAAATTATAGAGGCAGAAGCATGCCCAGATCATATCCATATGCTCCTAAGTAGTCCACCAAAGTATAGTGTGTCGCAGATGATGGGATTTCTTAAAGGTAAGAGCAGCCTAATGATATTCGATAGACACGCCAATCTCAAGTACAAGTATGGCAACAGACACTTCTGGGCCAGAGGGTATTACGTGGATACGGTGGGCAGAAATAAAAAGCAAGTACAGGAGTACATCAAGAACCAACTCCAAGAAGATCAAATAGCCGACCAAATGAGTATCAAGGAGTATGTGGACCCGTTTACGGGTTGCAAGAACAAGTAGGCATAGAAAAAGCCCCTTAAGGGGCGGCTCGAGAAAGGAATGCGGTCGGCAAACCATTCGGGGCCCCTTTAGGGGCAATAGTCTGTAAAATGCCCTTCTAGGGCTTAATCAAGCCTCCGGCTTAGCCGGAGGTTTTGACTATGTAATTAAGATGATGGTGTCAGCTTGATTACGGCTTCAAGCTGTAAGTTATATACTCATCAAAACCGCTGTAACGAAGAAACTCACGCTTATTGCTGTTGAGACAGCGGAGCACAATGTTGCCATCAACTGCTGGATAGATAACATATATGTTTCTGCAGCCAACCAAGCCGTTCTTTTTTAGTTCTCGGTAGATAGCATCTAAAAAGTCTGAGACAAAATGCATGAATTCAAATTCCTGACTGTCTAAGACGACAGGATACGGGAAAAAGAAAATAACATGCTCGTCTGCCTCTACGGTTTCCAGTCTGTGCGATAAGATTTTGTAAAGCTCCATGCTGGCTACGTTTTTACCTCGTGAAGCAACAATATCTTCACCAAATTCGTATTCTTGCTGCTGCATAAGCATCAACCATTTTGTGAAATCACGTTGCTTTTCGCTGCCAATTAGTTTCCCGTGTTTCTTTTCGAAGGGGAGCTTGGCGTCAAACTTAGTTCCTGTACCAATTTCTAAAAAATCGCACTCGTTCGAGGGTTGCTCCAAAATACGCTGATAACTTCCAGGAAAAACAGCCGTGGATAAATTCATGAGCTCACAAAGGCAAGGTTCGTATTTGTCCTTTTTTATGAGATTGCTGAATTTTTCGGAAATTGTTGCTGCAATAGTAAATTCTACCGCCACGGTTGCTCACCTCTTTGAAATGGTTCCATTCGCTCTATAATTACCCTGATTAGCGTGGGGATAAATGATTCTCACATTTATCCCCACACTAAAGCACCTCGCTCCCCCCGTAATGGTGGAGGGCCAGGGAGTTGCCAAAGTTAGATGTTTGGATTCGGCTGCCTCATTGCAGAAGGTAACCTCTCCATGCTATTGCCGTCACAAATTTCAAAGTTTTCATTATACCACCGTACGGAATTATAGTCCGGCAGATCGGGAGATGGAGACCCCAGAAGATACCTTGTGTGATTGTACACGATACCAAAAGGGATGCCATTAAATTTCGGTCCCCTATATAGACCAACTAACTGAGGGGAACCACCGCAGGAAGGCATGTTACTGCACATTAACGACTGGCAGAAGCATTGAAAAATATTGCGACTTGTGTTTGCAATATCGCCAGTTTGGTACTTGGAGTATAACCTTTTAAATTCATGTGCACCAGAACCTTCAGCAAAAATGAGAGAGGATTTAGTTGTATCAACTGCCAATTCTTCTGAAGACCAGGTTCCATACGAAGGGGAATACTTATAGCAATACATATGAAATGTGTTTGCGTTATCTTTGCTGAAGTGGAAAATAGATGATGGTCCACGCGCAAATGTTGGGAAATTTGCAAACTGTGTTTTTATTTGATTGAAGATGATTCGAGAGCGCTCAGAGCTATCTGCCGATGCGGGGAAAAGTGTCCCAGCATCACCTGCGTTTACTAACTGTGAAAGCGTTTGACTTGCAAAAAGCACTTCACCACAATAGCCAAGTATATCAGGGCAACTTTTAAAAGCAAATAGCTTTTGTCCGTAGTCGTAACTGTTATGTTGTCCATCCCAAGTAAAACGGCTATCACTCATTAAGTAGGCCGAACAGGGAGAGTGTGAATCGACACCAAGCCAGCCAATCAAAATGGTCATACTCACACCTCCATTATAGCTGCAGCATGAATTTATTAGACTTGTTGCTACGATTGAAAATAGAAAACAGCCCTGGACTATGGAGCAGCGTCCACAGCCGTGGGCTGTTAATGGCACGCCCGGCGCGATTCGAACGCGCGGCCTTTCGCTTAGGAGGCGAACGCTCTATCCTGCTGAGCTACGGGCGCATATTATGAAATTTAGGTAATTTAGGCTTTAAAGGCATATCCCTTACATTTTCCCGAAAAGGCGACAAAGGGTACCAAACAGGGTGCCAAATTGCCGGAGGTCTTGATACAAGGTCGCAAAATCGGAGTTTTTCTCGCGTTTTCTCGCTTTCCTGCGAGTATCACACGGATAGAGCAAGACCTTAGGAGGCGGACCCTCTATCCTGGTGAGGTACGGGGGCGTGTACCTTTTGCATTGTACCTAAAATCGTGGCAAGTGTCAACCAAAAAAAGATTCTTCCCTCGATGGATTTCCTTTCATTTTTTGCCCTTTGCTGCATATACTGGATTATGTGCGTGTTTTGAAGGGAGGAATACCGATGACAGAGAAGGATAACTGCTATGCAGATCTGGATGACCTGCTCTTTGACGAAGATGCAGGCGGTCCGAGCCAACGTTAAAAAGCCGGGTGTGCCCGGCTTTTATTTTTTTCTTTACAGATTGGGGAAATTAGGATATAATATTAAAGACTATGCAATAAGAAAAGAGGGTAATCCCTAAATGAATATCGAATTTGACGTATATAAGCAAAAATTAAATGAAGTTCGCCCTGGTCTGGACGGTCTTGCAGATTCTTTGAATGTGGAAGGGCTGAAGAACGAACTGGAGCGCCTGCACGCGATGCAGGAGGCACCCGGTTTTTGGGACGATCCGGAAAAGAGCCAGAAGATCGTAATGAAGACCAAAAACGCCGAGATCAAGATCGAGCGTTATGAGCAGATGCTTTCTTCCTGGGATGACTTGATGACCATTTGCGAAATGGCAGCCGAGGAAGACGACGATTCTATGCTGGACGAGTTGAAGGAAGGCTTCCAGAAACTATCCGACGATATGGAGACCTGCCGCTTGCAGACTTTGCTCACCGGCACTTACGATGGCAACAACGCCATGGTCTCTTTCCAGGCTGGCGCCGGCGGTACGGAGGCCCAGGATTGGTGCCAGATGCTTTACCGTATGTATACCCGCTGGGCAGAGGCCCACGGCTACACCTATAAGATTATGGACTACCAGGAAGGCGACGAAGCAGGTCTTAAATCTGCGGATATTTTGATCGAAGGCGAAAATGCCTACGGCTTCCTGAAGGGCGAAAACGGTGTTCACCGCTTGGTGCGTGTCTCTCCCTTTGATGCCTACGCCCGCCGTCAGACATCCTTTGCCGCTATTGAGGTCATCCCGGACATCCAGGACGACAGCCAGGATGTGGAGATCAAGGCAGAAGACTATGAAATGCAGGTGTTCCGCTCCTCCGGCGCCGGCGGTCAGCATATCAACAAGACCAGTTCCGCCGTCCGTTTGATCCACAAGGCGACCGGCATCGTGGTTGCCTGCCAGACCGAGCGCAGCCAGTTCCAAAACAAGGAAAACTGCTTGCGTATGCTTCGTAGCAAACTGGTAGAGATCAAGGAAAGAGAACATTTAGAGAAAATTTCCGATATTAAGGGCGTGCAAAAGAAGATTGAGTGGGGCAGCCAGATCCGCAACTATGTGTTTATGCCTTACACCCTGGTCAAAGACACCCGAACCGGCTGCGAAACATCCAATGTAAACGCCGTTATGGACGGCGCGCTGGATCCCTTTATCAATGCCTACCTGACCTGCGCAGCCACCGGAAATTGGGTTACAAAGTAAGAATAATATACAGAAATTACCGAAATAGTCCTTGCATTTTGTAAAAGCCTATGCTATAATGACTTGGCTAATTATGCGCCCGGAGTTTGCCGGGACCGAGAAAGACAAGATCTCTGAGTGTTCAGAGATTCATATTTAGGAGGAAACCGAAATGAAGAACTTAAAAACTGTCCTGGCAGTGATTCTGGCAGTTTGCCTGATGATGAGCCTGGCAGTCCCTGCATTTGCAGCCACTACTGAGGCTACTACTGCGGCAACCGAAACTACTGGCGCTGTTGTTGACACTACCGCTCCCCACGACCACGATCACGATCACGATACCGAGACCACCGGCGAGGCTACCGAAGAGAAGACCACCGCTGTTGATGTGATCCGCATTATCCTGATTGTTCTGGAAGTGATCGCCAGCCTGGCATTGATCGTTGTTGTCCTGCTCCAGTCCGGCAAGGAAGAAGGCCTGGGCGCTATCTCCGGCAATTCCGATTCTTACATGAGCAGAAATGGCGCTGGCAACCTGGATCAGAAACTGGCTGCTGCTACCAAGTGGGTTGCGCTGGCTTGGATCTTGCTGACCCTGGCTCTGTCCCTGGTTCACTAATTAAGATACAAAAAGACCACAGAGGATCATCTCTGTGGTCTTTTTATACATTCTTGTGTTTTTATGGCTCAAAAAATGCTTTCAGGAATTGGTGCATACTGCCATCGTAGCAGGCTTCTGCCAGGAATTCGTGACCTTTCTGATCACCCCAACTATAGTAGATGATGGTTCTGCCCAAATATTCACACAATTCCATATCGCTGTTGTTCACATTCAGTGCATCTTCGATTCTTTGGCGGTCCTCCGGTGTCAGGAAAGGACTGCCGATTTTTTTGTCTTCTGCGTCATCATACATAAGAACCGGGTTGATGGGACTATACTCCCAGTTGACCAGGTCTTTGGACCTTGCAACACTGTTGGCGTAGCGATGCTCGGGATAGGCTTCCAAATAGCCCACATAGTAATATGGATCGTCCGCAAAGGTGTATAACGCAGGACTTCCGGCATAGCGGTCTTTTTGGAAAACACATTCGCTGGGAGTCAGTGTCCAGTTGGTCAGATCTTTAGAGGTCATAAACCGGAAGGTAAAGGATTTGCCGCACTCTTCCACCGGTCTGCTGATCTCGATCAAAAGGGTGTAGGTGTCGTTCATTTTGGCAATATTCATATTGAATATTCTCCACCCGGGAAGATATACTTCCGAATACTGTTCCCAGTGGACAAGGTCCTGAGAACGGAAGAACAAAAGCCGGTCGCTGCCCCAGGTCTTGCTTGCGCCGGTCACCACATACATAGTATCGCCCTCAGCATAAGGAAAACCGAAAGTACATCCTTCTGCGAACAGAGGGGTTGCAGTGTTGGTGCGGACGTGAATAAAACGCAGGCAGGGAAGGTCATCCAGATCCTGCCAATGCTCCGGTACACTGTCGGATGTAAAACTCTTTCTTCTTACCACTTCAAAGCGGTATAGTTCACCCTTATATACCAGCGGCGTAGTTTCAACGATGTTGTTGCAACTGATCGTGCCCAGTTTTCGAATCAGGGGTTTTTTCGGATGTGTTTGCATAGTATCACCTGCTTTCAGTTTTGCTCATTCTATCACACACATATTGAAAAGTAAATATAAAACGGAAAAATATTTACTAAAATGGAAATATATATGATGAAACTGTTTTGAAGCATTCTGTATAATTGGTTAGACTTTTGTGTGGTTTTGTGCTACAATACCTTCATCTGACCTTAAGGAGCGATAATAATGAAAGCAATTCGATTGGAAGGCTTAGCGCCTGCATCGGTATTTGGTTATTTTGAAAAACTCTGTTCCATTCCCCATGGATCGGGAAATACCAAGGCGATCAGCGATTATTTGGTATCCTTTGCCCAAGAGCAGGGGCTAAAGTATATCCAGGACAGCCTGAACAATGTGATCCTTTTTGCAGATGCAACCCCCGGCTATGAAGACCATGCGCCGGTGATCCTGCAAGGTCACATGGATATGGTCTGCGAAAAGGACGAAGACTGCTCCATCAATATGGACACCGACGGCTTGGATGTGACCCACGATGGGGAATATGTTTTTGCAAAAGGAACGACTTTAGGCGGCGATAATGGCATCGCCGTCGCCTGGGCGCTGGCGATTTTGGCAGATAAGACCATTCCCCATCCGCCCCTGGAAGTGGTGATCACCGTGGACGAAGAGACCGGAATGGACGGCGCTACAGGCATCGATCTTTCTATGCTTAAAGGCAAAACCATGCTAAACCTGGACTCGGAAGATGAGGGGGTATTTACCGTATCCTGTGCCGGTGGCGCAAGGGGTACTATCTCCCTGCCGGTGGAGAGAAGAGTGGTCTACGGACCTTGTGTCCGGTTGACTGTGGAAGGTCTGCAAGGCGGTCACTCCGGTGTGGAGATCCACAAAAACCGGGCAAATGCCAACAAGGTGATGGGCGAATTTTTAAGCCGTGTGCAGAAACTGATGCCTCTGTGCATTACCAAACTGCAAGGCGGCGCCAAGGATAACGCCATTCCCCGTTCCTGCCAGGTGACACTGGTGGCTATGGGTATGTATATCGAGCGGATCAATGATATTGCGGCACAGTTGCAAAAAGAGATCCGGGAAAACTACGATGAGCCGGAAGCCATCGTCCGTGGGGATGATGTGGATGCTTTAGGCGGCAATGCTCTGACTACCCAGTCCACCGACAAAGTGATCGCGCTGCTGAACGCTGCGCCCAACGGTGTGCAAAGTTGGAGCAAAGACATTGACGGCTTAGTGCAGACCAGTTTGAACCTGGGTATTGTCACCTTGGAAGAAGAACTGACAATGATTTTCGCTGTCCGCAGCAGCGTCAACGAAGAAAAACGGGAACTTTTGGATCGTTTGGCGCAACTGGCAAAGTTCTATGACGGCAACTATAGCGAAAAGGGCGATTATCCTGCGTGGGAGTATCGGAAAGATTCTCCGCTGCGGGATACGGCTGTCGCATTGTTTACCAAGATGTTCGATAAAGAGCCGGTGGTCACCGCTATTCACGCCGGTTTGGAGTGCGGTCTTTTCAGCGAAAAACTGCCGGGATTGGATTGCATCTCTTTTGGTCCGGATATGAAAGATATCCACACCAGCCGGGAAAAACTGAGCATCGCCTCTACAGAGCGCACGTGGCAGTTTATCCTGGAATTGCTAAAACACCTTTAATAGTGTCATTGCGAGGCGGTTTAGCCGCCGTGGCGATCCGTATCTCTAAAAAAAATGACCTGTCGGCAGACAGGTCATTTTTTAGTTACAAGGCCTTTTATCCAAAACAAGTCTTCTTTCTGCAAAACTTTGCACAGAAACAAAAGACATCCCAATATCAAGATGAAGGCAGAACCTTTGCCGATATTGGTAGAAAGGTGGGATGCTGCCCAAAGCGCCAAGACTGTTGAAATGGCAGCCAACAGCGGTGTCAGCATTGTTAGCCGCAGTTGCGTTATCTTCAGCAGGCGTCTCAGGCTTAAAATAAAGTTGATCAAATGGGTCACAAGGAAACTGAAAAAATAACCCATCATTCCATACCGGGGAAGGAGAAGAAACAGCAGAATCACATCCATTGCAGAGGTGAAAATGTTATAGCGGACACAAACCTTTTGCTGTCCCAAACCCTTGGTCATAGCATCCGTTACCGCATCGCAGTAGAGCATGGGGATCAAAAGGGCATACAGTTGCAAATATTTGCCCGCATCGCCATTGTTATACAGCCGCAAGCACAGGGACTGCGCCAGCAAAAACTCCAAGCCGCAAAAAATACACCCGTAAAGCAAGGCCACTTTCAATGACCGCTTTACAAGGTATACAATTCGCCTGCGGCTGCCTGACGCATTACACCGGGCAAGTTCCGGGATCAGCAGTTCGTTTAGTCCAAAGAGAATTGCCGCCGGAAACATCAAAATGGGAAACACCATTCCGCATACCATACCGAAATCTGCCAAAGGATCTTCTGTGCCGCGATAAAGACCAAGCCGCTTGGGCACCATCACATTTTCTGTGGTGGAGATTCCGGCTTTCAGATCGTCAGCCAAAGCCAGGGGCAGTGCAACTTGTAACAGCCGGTGACCAACGGGGATCTGCTTTCCCGTTGGCGCTCGTTCCCGAAGGCGCAATAATATCAGACAAAAAAGTGTCAGCATAATGCCTGCGCCACTGCCTAAAACCACCGCGCAGCAGGCCTTCCCCGGGTCGTGTCCCGCCCAAAATATCAGCGCCGTCATAGTGACACCTAAAGAGACGATCTGCTCTGCGATCTCAACAGCCGCCAATGTGCCAATGCGGTTGGCGGCGGTGAAATAGCCGCTCATTACCCCGCAAAGACAACTGATGGGTAAAAAGGCAGCATATAGGCGCAAAGCCGGTACGCTGCGAAGATCCCCCAACCATTTATCAGCAATGACCGGCGCAAAATAATATAGACATCCACTAACTGTGAGGCTGAAAAGGATGCTGTATAAAATACATCCTGACAGAACCCAAATCACATTTTCCGGGCGCTTTTTCCCCAGTTCTTCTGCGGTTAAGTACATTGTGGCGGTGCGCACACCGGCGATCCCGGCGGTCATAGCCATAGCGCCGACGGACAAAACCAGTTGCAAAAGTCCAATGCCGGCGGCGCCGATGCGACCGGAAAGATAAACCTGAAAAGAGGTAGAGACCAACCGCAGCAGCAAGTTGACGCAGGTAAGCAGCAGTGCGCTGCGAAACATAGAATGTTGGCGCAAAAAGATCCCCCCTTGTCCAAGATTATGCGGACAAGGGGGGCGATATGTTTATTGACCGATAAAATGGCGGCAATGGGCAGCCAAGGGGCATTCTCCGCACTTGGGATTCCGGGCGGTGCAGACTTCTCTTCCGAACCATACGATCCGGTGGCAGAAATCGCTGCTTTCTTCCGGGGGCAGGACTTTCCGCAATTGCCGTTCCACTTTTTCCGGCTCTTTCCCTTCAGAAAGACCCAGCCGACCGCAAATGCGGATGCAGTGGGTATCGCATACCACACTGCCGGGCACGGCGTAAATATCACCTAAGATCAGATTCGCGGTTTTTCTGCCGACGCCGGGGAGTTTCAGCAATTCTTCCATAGTGTCCGGTACTTTGGAATGATAGTCGCGAATCAGCATCTGGCTGGCAAGAACGATGTCCTTTGCTTTTTGCCGGTAAAAACCGCAGGAGTGGATGTAGCCTTCAATGTCGGAGATTTCCGCATTTGCCAATGCCTCCAGGGTGGGGTAGGCAGCAAACAGCGCCGGTGTGACCATATTCACCCGGGCGTCGGTGCACTGGGCAGCCAGCCGCACGGAGAACAGTAACTCGTAGTCTTTTTTATAGTTCAGCGCGCACAGCGCGTCGGGATAGCGCTGTTTCAAAATGTCGATGATCGCCTTGGCTTTCTGTTTCATAAGTTCGCCCCCCTAAAATTTTTCTCCATTTTACCACAAAATCCGTCAAAAGAAAAGCCCCATCCTTTTGCACAAAAGGAAAAGATTTGGATAAAATGGCGTAGAAGTATTTGGAGGCGATGGTATGGGACTAAACCAAGTGAAATTAGGTGCGCAGGTCACCGTTGAAAAAATAATCGCAACCGACAATATACAACAGCGGCTGCGGGATTTTGGACTTGTACCCGGCACAAAAGTGGTGTGCCGTTACCGCAGTCCCGGCGGGCAGGTAACGGCGCTGTCTTTTCGCTCGGCGGTGATCGCTATGCGCACCCGGGATCTGCAGATGATCCGGGTGCGATGCTGATATGGCATCCCGGGAACAAAAGATAACCGCATATTTGGCGGGGAATCCCAATGTGGGCAAAAGTACGCTTTTCAATGCCCTTACCGGTCTGCATCAACATACCGGCAATTGGCCCGGAAAAACCGTCAGTATCGCCACCGGAACAGCCAAGAGCAGGGATACGGTGTTTACGTTGGTAGACCTGCCCGGTACATATTCTCTAAACGGGAATTCGGAAGACGAGCGGATCGCCGGGGAATATATTGCCTCCGGAGAGGCAGATTGCACGGTGGTGGTCTGCGATGGCAGCAGTTTGGAGCGAAGTCTTATTTTGGCGCTGCAGGTTTTGCAGAAAGTAGATAAAGCGGTGGTATGCGTCAACCTGATGGATGAGGCGCAGCGGCGTGGAATTCAAATTGATGAGAAAGAACTGGAAAATCATCTCCGGGCACCGGTGGTGCTGACAGCGGCAGGAAAAGGCGAAGGACTGGATAAATTATTACAAGAGATCCGCGATACCGTCCAAAAGGGCAAAACCGTTCAGCGGCATTGGGAAGATCCGATTATCGCCGCGGAAACCATAGCCGCATCCTGTATCCGCTCAGAGGATCAAAACGAAAGATTCCGCTTTCAGGTAGATCGGCTGCTGGTCAGCCGCCGGTTTGGTTTGCCCCTTTTATGGCTCACGCTGTTTGCCATTATCTGGATCACGGTTTGGGGCGCAAACTATCCCAGCCAACTTCTGGAAAAATTGTTTGATTTGGGATACAGCGGTCTTATCCGGTGGTTTTCTTTTGCGCCCTGGTGGGTCAGAGGGGTGGTAGTGGATGGGTTATACGCCACCGCATCGCGGGTGATCTCTGTGATGCTTCCGCCTATGGCGATCTTCTTTCCACTGTTTACGGTGTTAGAGGATATTGGCTATTTGCCGCGAATGGCATTTTTGTTAGATCCGGTTATGTCCCGATGTGGCAGTTGCGGCAAGCAGGCGCTTACTTTGTGTATGGGTCTGGGGTGTAATGCCGTAGGTGTGATGGGTTGTCGGATCTTGGAAAATGACCGTCAACGTCTGGCAGCCATTTTGACCAATGCTATGGTTCCGTGCAACGGGCGGTTTCCCACATTGATCTTGTTGGGAAGCCTGCTGTTTCCCGGCGCAGGAGCATCGCTGGTGGTGGCAGCCTGCGTGGCTTTGGGGGTAATGGGAGCGATGGCAGTTTCCGGCGTGTTGCGCAAAACCGCGCTGAAAGGACCGCCAAGTGTTTTTCTTATGGAAATGCCGCCCTTCCGTCGCCCCCGGCTTGGCAAAATACTCATCCGCTCTTTGCTGGACAGAACCCTTGTAATTGCCGGTCGCGCCGTTACCGTGGCAGCGCCGGCGGGGGCGGTTGTCTGGATTTTATCCAATACGCCGCTTTTAAAAATGCTTGCCGCATGGTTAGACCCGGTGGGGTTGCTGTTGGGAATGAATGGAATTATATTGCTGGCATTTGTATTGTCCCTTCCTGCCAATGAACTGCTGATCCCAATGATTTTGGTGATCTTGACCCAAGCCGGCAGCCTGCAAGGGGTTTCCGGACTTCATACCCAGTTGCTCCTGGGGGAAATGCTCACAACCGAAATAGGCGTGTGTATGATGGTGTTTACGCTTTTCCATTGGCCTTGCTCTACGACCTTGATGACGGTTTACAAACAGACCGGCAGCATAAAAAATACAGCGGCGGCATTTTTACTGCCCACCGCTGTCGGTTGCTTGTTATGTATTCTCCTCCAATTCCTCTTGTAAGGCAAAACCGTTTAATGCGGATATTTCGTATGCTGTCCGCTCTATGGGACCGGATTCTGTCAGTTTTGTATATACACGGCTTTGTAGCCGTCCGGTTAGTTGAATGTGGTCACGGATATGACAGTCAGCGATCTCCTGGGCTAACCGACCCCAAAAAATGCAGGGCAGATAATCTGCCCGGCGGAAAGACCGGGGAACAGCCAGCATCACATCGCAGATCTCCCGGCCAAGAGGCGTGCGCCGATAGGTCGGTTCTCTGCAGAGTGTTCCTTCCAAAAACACATCATTAATAGCCTCGCCATCTTCCACAGTAACCGATGCGGCAAAAACAAAAATCATCAAATGCCGCGCCCCATCTACCCGGAGATTGTGTGACCGCACCTGTCCGCTGACAGTGATCATCTCACCGCCGGAGGGGTCGAGTTGATGGAGTAACTGTTCCTCTGCGATCACCGGCAGAAGATCCACCGCACCGGAAAGCCTCGGCACTTCCAGGGAAAAGCGGTAAAAACGCCGTCCGTGATTCTCGTGGGAAAACCGGGGCAGTTCCCAAAGACTACCCCGCAGGGTGATCGTGTTTGTAATATGTTCCATAGTACCACCTCGAACTTGTAATGTATGGAACATTCTATGCCTTTAAGCGGCGAAACAGAACAAGCCGCTCTCACAGTTTAGAGAGCGGCTTGTTTATTTAGTTTTTCTTTCGGGCAACAGATTCCCGGAGGATCAACTTGCCTGAAATGGTGATCTTTTGGTTGCTGCGATAATATTTGCTCTGCTGCTTTTTTGTCATCAGATCCCAGGCGATCATACAGATCTCATCCGGCTGGGTGTCGATGGTGGTCAGGGGCGTTCCCGTATATTCAGATGCGCTGATGTTGTCAATGCCCACAACGGAGAAATCCTCTGGGACTTGATAGCCGTGTTTTTTCAGTTGCTTGACCACACCAAAGGCAATGTTGTCGTAGCCGCAAATAATGGCAGAGCAATCTTCCGCCTGGCTCAATAACGCCATTACCCCGTCCTCACCGGCTTTTTCAAACCGGTTGGGACTCTCAATAATGCAAGGGTCTGTCTCATCAATACCCATTGCTTTGGCAAATATTCTGGCTTTGTATCTGGTCAGCGGCTCGCCGATAAAGGCGATCTTTTCGTGTCCCAGGGAGCGCAATGCCCCGACTGCATCAAAAATGGCAGAAGTCATATCAAAGGAAACGGTGTCAAAAGAGGAGGAACTGCTGAGCAAAGACACGATGGGGATCTCGTAGCCCCGTTTCGGCTCGTCTTTCAAACAGATGACGAAAATGCCATCCACCCGCAGATAGGAGGCGTAGTAATCGATCAGTTCAGCCTGGGCGCCGGGACGGAAATGGTCTGTGGAGATCAGGGCGATTCCCTCGTTGTCCTCAATGATCTTTTGTAACCTTTCCACATAGCCGGTATAATAAGGACTACCCAACTCCGGGCAGATAATGGCAATGATCTGCTTGTGGAAACGCTCTTTGTAGAACTTACCGAAGCAGCCGTGTTCTTTGGCAAGGGCGAAAATCTGCTGCCGTGTTTCTTCACGAATGTCTTCCGCGCCGTGAAAAGCCTTGGAAACGGTGGATATGGAAACATTGGCAAGGCGCGCCAATTCCCGCATCGTCATAGCGCCCACCTCCTTTTTTACCATTATAGCCGCCATTTGCGCCAAAATCAATATTTACGAAAGGGTTTCGTAAATATTTTCGAAAAATGAATTTACCGCCGGGTTTTTCTGCCGGAAGGTTTTGTAAGCGGCTTTTTGCCGGTGGTTCGCTTGGAAACAGGCTTCGGCGGGGGCGTATGACCGCCTTGCCGGGGCGGCACTGCACGGATCAGACACTTAGGTCCGGAACCGATCAGATCTTCCCGGTGTGCCTTCAAAAGCGCCTCTTTCACCAGATAATAATTCTTGGGATTCCGGTACTGGATCAATGCGCGCTGCATCGCCTTTTCGTGGGGGTCAGTAGGTACATAGACCTTATCCATTGTCCGGGGGTCTAACCCGGTGTAGTACATTACGGTAGAAAGGGTAGAGGGGGTGGGGTAGAAGTCCTGCACCTGTTCCGGATTATAGCCCATTTCCCGGATGTACTCTGCCAGTTCAATTGCCTCTTTCAAAGTAGAGCCGGGGTGGCTGGACATCAGATAGGGAACAAGATACTGATTCATTCCATACTGCTTGTTTAAGGCGAAATATTTGTCAACAAACCGGTTGTATACCGCATTTCGGGGTTTGCCCATCCGGTCAAGGACCGCATCGGATACATGCTCCGGCGCAACCTTTAACTGACCGGAAATGTGATACTGTACCAGTTCTTTAAAGAAGGTGTCCTTTTTATCCGCCAGCAGATAGTCGAAACGAATGCCGCTGCGGACAAACACTTTCTTCACACCGGGGATCTTCCGCAATTTTCGCAGAAGGGAAACATAGTCACTGTGGTCGGCTTTCATATTTTTGCAAGGGGTGGGAAACAGACATTGCCGACCGCCGCAGGCGCCTTTGGTCAGTTGCTTTTCGCAGGCAGGATGGCGGAAATTGGCGGTAGGGCCGCCAACATCGTGGATATAGCCTTTAAAATCCTTATCTTTGACCATCAATTCTGTTTCTTTAAGGATGGATTCATGGCTGCGGGTCTGAATGATCCGTCCCTGGTGGAATGTAAGGGCGCAGAAAGAGCAGGCGCCGAAACAGCCCCGGTTGCTCACCAGACTGAATTTTACTTCCTCAATGGCAGGTACGCCTCCGGCTTTTGCATAGGCAGGATGCCAGGTGCGGCAGTAGGGAAGATCGTACACCGCGTCCATTTCTTCTGTAGTCAGCGGCTTTTGGGGCGGATTCTGCACTACAAACAGATCCCCGTAAGGCTCTGCCAGCCGTTTGGCGGTGAAGGGGTCGCAGTTGCTGTACTGAATTTTAAAACTTTCTGCATAAGAACGCTTATTCTTTTTCAGGGTTTCAAAATCCGGCAGGGTGATAGTGGGCAGGCTGTTGTCCAGTTCTTTGGTTTTGAAAACTGTGCCGTCAATGTAAGTAATGTCTTTTACATCCAACCCGGAGTTCAAAGCATCGGCGATTTCCACAATACTCTTTTCGCCCATACCGTACATCAAAAGGTCAGCCTGGCTGTCCAGCAGGATCGACCGTTTCATACTCTCAGACCAGTAGTCATAGTGAGCCAAACGCCGCAGGCTTGCCTCGATACCGCCTATGAGAATAGGGACGTCCTTATAGACTTGTCGGATCAGATTGCAGTAAACGACCGTGGCGTAGTCCGGTCGCTTGCCCATTACACCGCCGGGGGTGAACGCGTCGTTTTTTCTCCGATGTTTGGTAACGGAGTAATGGTTGACCATAGAGTCCATATTGCCACCGGATACCAAAAAGCCCAGCCGGGGTTTCCCCAAAACGGTCACAGACTGGGGGTTTTTCCAATCCGGTTGGGAAATAATGCCCACGCTGTAGCCGGCATTTTCCAGAATGCGGCTGATAATGGCGTGACCAAAAGAGGGATGATCCACATAGGCATCCCCGATCACATACACAAAGTCGCAGCATTCCCAACCCCGTGCTTCCATATCCTTTTTGGAAATGGGCAAAAATTCCATAATATGCCTCCGTAATCGTTTTGATCATTATAGCATTTTTTTACGAAAAAGGGAAGAGAAAGAATGATTCTGTAAAACCACTTTACGAAATCTTTTCGAAAAACCAAAAAAGGGTTGCAAACAAAAATTATGGCGGTATAATGGCGGTAGATGACGAATGGGGAGGGGCTGCTCTATGAAGCGTCACTACAGTATCGATATGACCACCGGGTCGATCACAAAGAAACTGATCCAGTTCGTATTGCCGCTTATGGCAAGCCTTTTGCTGCAGCAACTTTACAACGCGGCAGATAAGGCAGTGGTGGGTCAGTTTGCAGAAAACGGCGAATTGGCGCTGGCGGCGGTAGGCGCTACCGGTTCGCCAACCTCGCTGATCCTGAATCTGGTCTTCGGCATTTCTGCCGGCGCCGGTATCATCAGCGCAAACCTTTTGGGCGGCAGGCAGGAAAAAGCGCTGCGCCGGAATATGCACACCACTGTGGCTGTGGGTCTGGTGAGCGGTGTTTTGCTGATGATCGTGGGCATCTGTGTGGCGCGGCCTCTTTTGACATTGATGAGTTGTCCGGAAAACGTGCTGGATACAGCCGTTTTATATATGCGCATATATTTTGTGGGCATGCCGGCAACCATGCTTTATAACTTTGCATCCGGTATTTTGCGTACCTTTGGCGATTCCCGCCGTCCCATGGTGATTTTGGGTATCAGCGGTCTTGTTAACGTGGCGTTAAACGTTGTCTTTGTCATATGTTTTCATATGTCCGTTGACGGCGTTGCCTGGGCAACGGTAATTGCCCAAACCGTATCCACCATCTGGATCTTGTGTATTTTGTTCAGCAAAAAAGATGCATATAAAATGACCGTCCGGGAACTGAACTTGTTCCCCAAGGAAGTTTCGACCATTCTGCGGGTGGGCATCCCTTGCGGTATGAATGGCGTCGTGTTCAGTATCGCCAATGTGATCATCCAGTCCACCATCAACGGCTGGGGCGATATGACCATTGCCGGCGCTGCCGCATCCGACAGTATAACCAATATCTCCTATCAGGTTTTGTCGGCATTTTACACGGCGACAATGACCTTCTCCGGACAATGCTACGGCGCAGGTAAGATCCGTCGGATCCGGAAATTGCTTTTGTGCAGCACCGGACTGTGTATGGGTATTATGGCAAGTATTGCCCTTGTGGCAACGGTGATCCCCCACACACTGATCGGTATTTTCAATACAAATCCTGATGTATTGCGCGCAGGTACAGAGAAACTGCTGACCGTTTCCTGGGGCTATGTAGTTTATGCTTTTTGTGAGACGTTGATGGGATGTCTTCGGGGTATGCGAAAAAATGTTACGCCCACAGTGATCAATATTGGTTGCGCGTGTATTCTCCGGGTGATTTGGGTGGCGTTTATTTATCCTTTGCATCCGGAAGTTTGGTTCTTGTATTTTTGTTATCTGGTATCTTATGTTGCAAACCTTTGCATTATGGTGCCATACTATTTTGTGGTTATCCGAAAACTGGAGCGCAAACATACAGATGCGTTGGCTGAAACTTAAAAGAAAGCCGGGAGGAACGATTCCTCCCGGCTTTATGTTACATAGGACTGGGGTAATTGAGAAGCAGTGATACCAGCAGACATAGGGCAAGGCTTACAGCGCCGACGGTCATCCACATACTTCTGGGTTTGAAAAGTTCTTTCGTTGCCCATAACAGATAAAGGCACACACCGGAAATCGCAAAGATCAAAATAGCCAGAATGACCTTTGCCCACAAAACACCAAAACCGGCAGTAAACATATAGGCAACATACAAAACCAAAGCGGCGATCAGCGCAATGGTTATGTATTTTTCAAATTGTTTATAACGGCTTTTTTTAGATGCCATGGCAAATACCTCCAGAAAGGATACTCTATTTATATCATAAAAAGAAGAAAAACGCAATCCCGTCTGTTTTTTTGGCGAAATGCTTGCGTGAACGGCAAAAGAGTGGTATAATAACGCCAAATATTTGCAATTTACAAAAAACGGGAGTTGCTATGGAAGAACCGCGATACCGATTAGAGGGCATCGTCCACACCCGCAGCGAACTACGGGAAGACTTTGACGGTCCGTTGGATGTTATTTTCCTCTTGCTGAGTAAAAATAAAATAGAGATCCAGGATGTGTCTATTACGGCGATTTTGGAGCAATATTTGGCATATCTGGACGAGATGAAGCGGCTGGATATGGAGATCGCCAGCGAGTTTATCACCATGGCATCCCACTTGATGCTCATTAAGACCAAGATGCTCCTTTCTGCAGCAGAAGCGGCAGAAGCCCAGAGCGAATTGGATCAACTGCGCCAGTCCCTGATCGAGCGTCAGCGCCGTGAGGCGATGGAGCAGATCCGCTTAGCCATCGAAGTGCTGGAGCCTATGAATGACATTGGCAGATGTGTCTTTGTGAAAGAGCCCGAGCCGTTGCGCCGGGATGCTACCTACCGCTATCGCCACGAACCGCAGGATATGGTGCGGGCGCTGGATATGATCTCCGAGCGGAATCAGCGGCGTCTGCCACCGCCTACGGTGAATTTTAAGGGCATCGTTGGCAAAGAGCCTTACCCGGTTACCAAGAAAGCCACAGAACTGATCCGCAACCTGGTGCTCCGGGGTGTGGAACGGCTGAAAAACTTGTTCAAGGGCAACCGTACCCGTTCTGAGATCGTAGCAACATTCCTGGCGATTTTGGAACTTTGTAAAACCAATTCTGTCTCCCTGGAAGACGATGTCACCGGCGAGAATCCCAATGTCCGGCTGATCGAAGCGCCGGAACAAAAAGTAGAGGAGGTAAACTGAGATGGATCAGGAACAATTGCAAAGGGCAGCAGAAGCCATCTTGTTTGCCGCCGGTGAACGGGTGGAACTGTCCCGTTTGGCTATGGCGCTGGAAGCCGACGAAAAAGATGTAGAAGCGGCAGTAAATGCCCTTGCCGATACATTGGCATACGAGCGCAGAGGCATTCGTATTCTGCGGCTGGAAAAAGGCTACCAGATGGTATCTTCCGGCGAAATGGCAGACTATATCACCAAGGCGCTGGAGACCAGAAAACCCCCGAAACTCTCCTCTTCCCAGTTGGAATCTTTAACCATTGTTGCCTATTATCAGCCTGCAACCAAGGCGATGATCGAGCAGATCCGCGGCGTGGACAGTTCTTATTCTGTGGGCGCGCTGCTGAATAAAAAACTCATTGAAGAGGCGGGACGATTGAATGTTCCCGGCCGTCCGATACTCTATAAGACCACACCGGATTTTCTCCGGACTTTCGGCCTTTCCTCTTTGGAGGAACTGCCTGCTATCGAAAAAGTCAGTTTCAACGAGCCGATCCCGGAAGACCCGGATCAACTTTCTATGCAAGAGCCTGCTGCAGAAACGGCAGAGCCTGCCGCTGAAGTTGCGGAGGAAGTCTAATGGGGTGGCTGATCGCGCTTTTGGCGCTTGCCCTGCTTACGCTGCTGCCGTTGGGCGTCACCGCGGTTTACGATGGCAACGGCCCTTTGGTACGGCTGATCGCCGGTCCTTTCAGGATCCGGCTGTATCCTTCTAAAAAAGAAAAATCCCACAAAAAAGAATCTCCTGCCAAAACACCCCAAAAGTCAAAAGACGGTGGCAGCGTAAAGGATTTTTTACCCCTGGCAAAAGATGTGCTGGACTTGCTGAAAGATCTGAAAGCAAGGCGGCCTATCAAAAGGCTGGAAATGAAATTGACCCTTGCCGGCGATGACCCTTGCGACTTGAGTCTGAACTATGGCAAAGCCTGGGCAGCGCTGGGAAATCTCATTCCCCGACTGGAAGAGATGTTTGAGATCAAAAAGCGGGAAATGGATGTGCAATGCGACTTTACCGCAGAGCAAACGACTGTTTATGTCCGGGCAGACATTTCCATCACCTTTGGCTGGTTTGTCCTGCTGGCAGCGCGTTACGGTCTGCGAGGTTTTAAATCATATCGAAATATTTTGAACAAACGAAAAGGCGGTGCAAAATAATGAGCCAGAATCTTCCCAATATGCTGGATAATACCATTGCCAAGATCCGTGAGATGGTGGATGCCAACTCCGTGATCGGCGAACCTATCACCACATCCGACGGTGTTACGGTGATCCCCGTGTCCAAGATCAGCGTTGGTCTTGCCGGCGGCGGTTCCGACTTTGTGTCCAAAAATCTGAACCACCACGAAAACCCCTTTGGTGGCGGCGTAGGCGCCGGTGTCAAGGTCACTCCTGTGGCATTTTTGGTCATTAAGGAAGGCAGTGTCCGTATGATCCCCGTGGCAACCCCTGCCAACACAACAGTAGACCGGATCGTGGAAATGGTTCCCGAGACTTTGGATAAGATCGTAGATTTTATCGACTCTCATAAAAAAGGGGAATAATCCCTTTCCCACCTGCGCAAAATATCGCGGGGTGGTAAAATGAAACGAATTTTTGCCGGGATGGCAGCTGCTTTGCTGGCTGCCGTCTCGTTTTTTCCTTTAGGGGCAAAGGCGGTGAGCGCCCATCAGGCAATTTTGATGGATGCCCAAACCGGCCGTGTGCTCTATGAAAAGAATATCGACCAGCGGGGTCTTATCGCCAGTACCACGAAAATTATGACAGCGCTGCTCATTTGCGAGCGGTGCAATGTGCTGGACAGAATGCGTGTGCCCAAAGAGGCGGTGGGCGTAGAGGGTTCTTCCATCTACCTGCGGGAAGGGGAAGTGCTCACCATCCAGGATCTGCTTTATGGGTTGATGCTCCACAGCGGCAACGATGCGGCAGTGGCGCTTGCCATCTATTGCGGCGGCACGGTGGAAGGGTTTTCGGAACTGATGAACGATAAGGCGCAACAGTTGGGTCTGAAAAATACCCACTTTGAAAATCCCAATGGCTTAGATAGCCCAGGTCATTACTCCACACCCAGAGACCTGGCAATTTTGGCAGCCTACGCTATGGAAAATCCCATTTTTGCCAAAACGGTGTCAGCCAAAACAGTGAAAGCCGGTGTCAGAAGCCTTCGCAATCACAATAAATTGTTGTGGCGAGTTGCAGGAGCAGACGGGGTGAAAACCGGCTTTACCAAAGCCGCAGGAAGAATTTTGGTGTCCAGCGCAACGCGCAACGGACGGCGGCTGGTCGCTGTAACCATGAACGATCCCAACGACTGGAACACCCACGCCCAATTACTGGAGCAGGGTTTTAAGGATTTTGAAGTAAAACAGTTGGTTCAAAAAGGACAATGCCTCGGCACAACAGAGGTGTCCGGCGGCGAGGCAGGATATGTACAATTGCTTGCCGCAGAGGATTTTTCCTATGCCTTGCGAGAGGATGAAACCGCCCAATTGGTGGTAAAGGGCACGGGCTTTGTTTATGCGCCGGTGGTAAAAGGACAGTGCTTCGGCGCTTGCTATGTGTGCTTAAACGGAAAACCCGTGGGAAAGATCCCATTGGTATACGGTGAAACGATAGAACAGTTAAAAGAGCCGGAGCGCTCTTTTTGGCAGAAATTATTTGGAGGCCGACCATGACGGAGAGAATTCAAAAAATATTGTCCGCCCGGGGCGTTGCCTCCAGACGGCAGGCAGAAGAAATGATCCTTGCAGGAAGAATCATCTGCAACGGCAAGATCTGTGTGCTCGGCGATGTAGCCGACCCGGACCGGGATGAGATTTTGGTGGATGGCGTTTTGCTTCCACCCCCGGGAGACCGGGTTTACATAATGCTGAATAAACCCAAAGGATATGTAACCACCCTTTCCGATGAAAAAGGCAGAAAAAATGCCGCCCAGTTGGTGGCGGATTGCGGACAGCGGGTCTATCCCGTGGGCAGATTGGATATGGATTCCGAGGGGCTGCTGCTCTTTACCAACGATGGAGATTTTGCCAACCGGCTGATGCACCCCAAACACGAGATCGGCAAAACCTACCAGGTGTGTGTCAAAAATTTTACGCCGGAAGGCTTGCGGCGGCTGAGCCGCCCTATGACGTTGGATGGGTATAAACTCCGGATTCCCAATGTGGAACTTGTGTCCCGGGAAGCAGACCGGGCGCAGTTGCAAATCACCATTCACGAGGGAAGAAACCGCCAGGTCAGACGGATGTGCGCCATCGCCGGTATGCAGGTAAAACGTCTGATCCGCACCCAGGAAGGCGGCGTTTTGCTGGGCTGTCTTCCGGCGGGTAAGTGGCGGTATTTAACAGAAGAAGAATTGGCTATCCTGCAAAAATAATATTTTGAAGGAATACTTGCAAAAACACAGGATGTTTGATACCATATTCCTATAACAAAATGGGAGGCAGAGGGATGACGACAGATATTTTATCTCTTTTGCAGCAAAAAGAAAAAACGTTCTCCAAAGGACAAAAGCGGATCTGCCGCTATATCACAGAGTCTTATGACAAAGCGGCATTTATGACCGCCAGCCGCTTGGGCAAAACCGTAGGCGTTTCTGAGTCTACCGTGGTGCGCTTTGCGGTGGAATTGGGTTACGACGGCTATCCCAGCATGCAAAAAGCCATGCAGGAAATGGTCCTGAACCGGCTGACTGCCGTGCAGCGTATGGGCGTTGCCAACGATCGAATCGGCGACCAGGATGTGGTGTCTATGGTGCTCAACGCCGACGCGGAAAAAATCCGCCAGACTGCGGATGTGGTCAGCAGAGAGGATTTTCGCGCCACTGTGCAGGCGATCTTAAAAGCAAAGCAGATCTATGTGGTGGGCGTCCGTTCCACTTCGGCGCTGGCTACTTTTTTGGGATATTACTTAAACTTTATGTTTAACAATGTGCACCTGGTCACAACTTCCGGCGCCAGTGAGATGTTTGAAAAACTGGTTGGTGTTGGCTCTGAGGATGTGGTGATCGCCTTTAGTTTTCCCCGGTATTCCACATCTACTTTGAAAGGCGCTCAGTATAGCCGTACCACCGGCGCAACGGTGGTGGGTATTACCGACAGCCGGCTGTCACCCTTGGGTCAAAACAGCGACCATGTTTTGGTGGCAAAAAGTGATATGCTCTCCATTGTGGATTCGCTGGTTGCGCCCCTAAGTCTGGTCAATGCCCTGATCGTGGCTTTGGCATCGGAGAAAGAACCGGAACTTGCCAAAACATTCAACACATTGGAACATGTGTGGGAAGAATATAATGTCTATGAAAAGCGGGTCGAGGGCAAATGAGATTTGATGGAATCGTCATTGGCGGCGGTCCTGCAGGTATGTTGGCGGCGATCACCGCCGCCCGGCAAGGCAGCCGCGTTCTGCTGTTGGAGAAAAATGACCGCTTAGGCAAAAAGTTGCTCATCACCGGCAAAGGCCGCTGTAATGTGACCAATCATTGCGCGCCCCAGGAGGTGCTGCAGAACACCCCTCGTAACGGCAGATTTTTATACAGCGCCATGGAAGCATTTCCGCCGGAGCAAGTAATGGAATTTTTCCAGGAAAACGGCTGCCCGCTGAAAACCGAGCGGGGCAACCGGGTGTTTCCGGTATCGGACAAATCCCTGTCGGTGCTGGACTGTTTGAAACAGCAGTTGCGCATTGCCGGTGTCACAGTCAAAACCGGAAAGGTTTTGGAAATTTGCGAAACAGAGGGTGCTGTCACCGGCGTCAAAACTGCCGATGAAACGGTTTTGGCGGATTGGGTGATCCTGGCCACCGGCGGCGTGTCCTATCCCACCACCGGTTCTACCGGTGACGGCTACCGGATGGCGGAAAAACTGGGTCATACCATCATTGCTCCGGAAGGCTCGCTGGTTCCGCTGGAGGCAGAGGGCACAGATTGCCCGGATATGCAGGGACTGAGCCTGCGGAATGTGGGCGTGAAACTTGTAAATGCAAAAGGCAAGGTCATCTATAAAGATTTCGGCGAATTGCTGTTTACCCATTTTGGCGTTTCCGGTCCTACCGTATTAAGCGCCAGCGCCCATTTGCAGGGCGACGGATGCAAATTGCTCATCGATTTGAAACCGGCATTGGATGAAGGCAAACTGAACGACCGCCTTTTGCGGGACCTGGAGACCTATCGCAACCGGTCTATGGAAAATGCCCTGACAGACCTTTTGCCCCGGTCTATGATCCCGGTGGTTTTGCGAAAATTAAGCATCGATGCCCAAATGCAGGCAAATTCTCTGAAAAAAGAACAGCGCCGGGCATTGATCGAATTACTGAAAGCATTTCCGGTTATCATAACCGGGAAACGCCCGGTATCCGAAGCGATCATCACCTCCGGCGGCGTGAAAGTATCGGAGGTAGACCCCAAGACGATGCAGTCGAAAAAAGTGCAGGGTCTTTTCTTTGCCGGGGAGATATTGGATTGCGATGCCTACACCGGCGGCTTTAATCTGCAGATCGCCTGGGCGACAGCCTACGCGGCAGGTATGGCTGCAAAAACCATTGACAAACCGCCGTCTATATACTAAAATACAGAGAGTATCTAAGAGGATGCTATCTAATTTGGAGGTAGAAAATATGTACGAGAAATTAGTTTCTTATGCTGCAAAACAGTTGGAACTGAATCCGGATGAGATCACTCCCGAAAGCACCTTTGAAAGCCTGGGTATCGACTCTCTGGATATTGTGGAAATGATTATGGATCTGGAGACAGAACTGGGTGTAGAACTGGAAATGGAAGATCAGAAGATCTCCACTTTCGGCGAACTGGCAGAGTTCATCGATTCTAAACTGAACTAAACAATACCCTTGTTACACCGATGACCGGTCCGTAACAAGGTCGCACTAGTCGGGGAGTTAGCGGTGCCCTGTACCTGCAATCCGCTACAGCGGGGATGAATCCCCACACCCGGGCAAGTTTGAGTGCCGTCCGGCCTGTGTAAGCGGCGTTGAGGGAACGGTCCTGCGCAACGGAATCCCGTGAACCATGTCAGGTGGGGAACCAAGCAGCATTAAGCGGACTTTTTCGTGTGCCGCGGGGCTGCCGTTCCTGAGTTGGCTGCATGGAAACCGGGCATTCAGTTTGTTCAAATGTGGGTGTGCGATCTTGTTATGGACCGGTCAGTTTTATAAAACACAGAGGAAGTGAAACACGATATGTATCAGGCGTTATACCGCAAATACCGACCCCAAACTTTTGATGATGTGGTCGGTCAAATGGCAGTGAGCCAGACCTTAAAGACCCAACTTGTCAGCGGTCGTCTGAGCCACGCATATCTGTTCACCGGCTCCCGGGGAACGGGTAAGACCAGCAGCGCCAAAATCTTGGCAAAGGCGGTCAACTGCTTAAATCCCCAGGACGGAAATCCCTGCAACTGCTGTGAAGCCTGCAAAAGTATCGATGCAGGCGCATGTATGGATGTGCTGGAGATCGACGCCGCTTCCAACAACGGCGTAGACAATGTCCGCGACCTGCGGGATGATGCCATCTATAGCCCTTCTCAGGTAAAAATGCGTGTGTACATCATCGATGAGGTGCACTTGCTCTCTATATCGGCGTTTAACGCCCTTTTAAAGATCATCGAAGAGCCGCCGGAACACCTGCTGTTCATTTTGGCGACGACTGAACTGCACAAAGTGCCGGCGACTATTTTGTCCCGTTGCCAGCGGTTTTCTTTCCGCCGCATCAGCCAGGAGGATATTGCCGCCCGGCTGCAATATGTGGCATACCAGGAGAATATCGACCTGGATGACAGCGCCGCGAAAGTATTGGCGCGGCTGGCAGACGGCGGTATGCGCGATGGCTTGAGCCTTTTGGATCAGTGCGCCAGCGCCACCACCGGCGAACTGACGGCAGAGAAGGTTTACGCCTGCTTGGGCATTGCCGGTATTCAGGAGTGCGCCACCCTTATGGGTCACATTGCCGACCGGGATACCCCCAAAGCGCTGGCGGTTATGAACCGTTTGTACGCAGATGGAAAAGATCTGGGCGCCCTGCTGGACGAACTTGCCTGCCTGACCCGGGATCTGTTGGTGCTGAAGACCGCCCCCGGTCAGGGGATCAACTTGCTGTCCGGCGTTGCCACCGATGCTGAGGCAAAGGCGCTGGCAAACCGCATCAGCGTCGGCGAACTGATGCGCAATATGTCTCTTTTGCAAAGCACGATGGCTGGCTTTACCCGCAGCGCCAGCCGCCGTATGGATGCGGAACTTTGCATTGTAAATATGTGTCAGCCGGAACTGATCACGGACACAGAGTCTATTCTCGCCCGTCTGACCAGTTTGGAAGACCAAATTAAAAGCGGCAGTTTTGTATCGGCCGCCCCGGCACAGATTCCGGTAGAAGAAAAGCAGGAACCGGAAAAACCCGTCCAAACACAACCTTCCTGGGTTGAGGAAGTTCCGGAGCCGGAAATTCCCACAAAGGAAACACCCCCGGTCATTGTAGAAGAGCCGGTAGGCTTCTGGACAGACCTTGCCATTGCGCTACACAATGAACTGAAACCCCCTTACGCCGGTTTCTTTACCACCAGCGCCCATGCGCCCATTAAAGGCGAACTGCGGGGAGATACGCTGATGCTCATTTGTGCAAACCAACTGGCAAAGGATATTGTGGATAAGCCGGAAGTGCTGCAACTGGTGGCGCGGAAAGCCTCCGCCCGGTTGGGAACGCCCATCCGCGTGAAGTTGACCGATGACAATGCGCCCCAGGACAAAAACGGACAAATGGAAAAACTGCTGAGTTTCGGCAGAGCCCATTCAGATATTGTAACGATTCAAAATGAGGGAGAATAACTATGGCAAAAGGTGGATTCCGGGGGATGCCCGGTGGAATGAATCAGGCTGCTATGATGAAGCAGGCACAGAAAATGCAGCAGGAGATGCTGCGTATGCAGGAAGAAATGATGAACAAGGTCTTCACCGCGACCGCCGGCGGCGGTATGGTCAAGGCCGGTGTCAATGGTAATCACGAAATCGTGGAACTGACCATCAACCCCGAAGCGGTGGATCCCGATGATGTGGAAATGCTGCAGGATATGGTTATGGCTGCTGTGAATGAAGCAATGCGTACAGCCGATGCAGAGCAGGCGCAGAATATGTCCCGGCTCACCGGCGGTCTGAACTTGGGAGGCCTGTTCTGATGCAATATTTTCCTGCGGCGTTGCAGGAACTGGCAGATTCCTTTGCCCGCCTTCCCGGCATTGGCGGCAAGTCCGCCCAGCGGCTTGCGTTCCACGTGTTGGGAATGTCGGATGGGGAAGCCCAGGCCTTTGCAGATGCCATCGTTGAAGCAAAACGGACGGTCCACACCTGCCCGGTATGCCAAAATTTAACAGACCGGGAACTGTGTCCCATTTGCACCAACGAGCAGCGGGACAAGAGCGTGATTTGCGTTGTGGCAGAACCCCGGGATGTGATCGCAATGGAGCGCAGCCGGGAATTTGGCGGCGTGTATCATGTGCTCCACGGCGTTCTTTCCCCCTTAAATCACGTGACCCAAGAGGACATCCGCATCAAAGAACTGCTGCAGCGGGTGGCTGACGGTACGGTAAAAGAAGTCATTATGGCGACTAATCCGGATACAGAGGGCGAAGCCACGGCTATGTACATATCCCGCCTTTTGCGGCCTATGGAGGTCAAAGTTACCCGCCTTGCCTACGGCGTGCCGGTGGGCAGCCAGTTGGAGTATGCCGACGAAGTGACCCTCTCCCGGGCGCTGGAAGGCAGACAGGAAATCTAAAAAAGGGCAGGCAGGTGTCTGCTCTTTTTGCCGGATAAGGAGAACATATATGAGCATTGATGTATTGAACCGCTTTGACGGCGTGTGTCCCAAATGCGGCAAAGTCCATAAGTTTACTACCGATGTATATACCGGTGTAGGCGCATTGGATCACTTGCAGGAGGCAATGGAAAAATTTCACATCACCAATCCCTATGTGGTGGCTGATTTGAATACATGGGCTGCCGCCGGCGAGCAGGTGGAAGCCCGGCTGGAAAAGGCAGAATACTATGTATTCAACAAGACTTTCTTAGAGCCGGATGAGACCAATTTGGGTCTTGCATTTATGTATATGGGGCGGGAGTGCGACGGCATTATCTGCATCGGCTCCGGTGTGCTGAACGATATTTGCAAGATGGTGGCAGCCATTTCTCATAAACCCTATATCATCGTGGCCACCGCGCCTTCTATGGACGGTTACGCCTCCGGTAACTCCTCCACCGTCAGAGACGGTATGAAGATCACCATAGAGAGTCAGTGCCCCAATGTGATCATTGGCGATACGGATATTCTGTGCAAAGCGCCGGTTAAGATGATGCTCTCCGGCCTAGGCGATATGATCGCAAAATATGTAAGTATCTGCGAGTGGCAGATCTCTGCGCTGGTCACCGGCGATTACTACTGTGAAGATGTAGCCGAACTGGTCAAAGTGGCGCTGAAACGCTGTGTGGATAATGCCGAGGGACTTTTAAAGCAAGATCCCAAGGCGGTAGAAGCGGTGTTTGAGGGATTGGTCATCAGCGGCGCTTCTATGTTCTACGCCGGTTCTTCCCGTCCGGTTTCCGGTATCGAGCATTATTTTTCCCATGTTTGGGATATGCGAGGCATTTCTATGCACCTGCCCATCGAGTTCCACGGCATCCAGTGCGCTGTGGGTGCGCTGCAGACCCTGAAACTCTATGAAAAACTGGTAAAGATCACCCCCAACCGGGAAAAAGCCCTTGCCTATACCCGCAGTTTTGACCTGCCTGCCTGGCACGAAAAACTCTGCGCATTTTTAGGAAAAAGCGGCGAGATCATGGTGGAACTTGAGAAAAAAGAAGGCAAGTATGATCTTGCCCGCCACGAAAAACGACTGGATATTATCCTAAATAACTGGGATCAAATTTTGCAGATCATCAAAAGGGAACTGCCCTCTGCAGCATACCTGGAAGACTTGATGACCAAACTGGGTATGGCAAAAACACTGCCGGATGTGGGCGTGGATGAGAGCCTTTTGGAAATGACCTTCAAATCCACAAAAGACATCCGCAACAAATATGTCCTTTCCCACCTGTGCTGGGACTTGGGCATCATCGACGAAATGATATAAAAACTGCCGCCTTCGGAAATCTTCCAAAGGCGGCATTCTTTGTCATTGTGAAACCAGTCGGCAGACTGGCTGTGGCAATCTATATTATAGTTTTGCGTAAGTTTTATCCAAAAAACGCTGGGTGGTGACAACTGCACGCTTGTGGGTGCCTTCGCCGATCTTTCCGGTTTCATCAAAGGCTTCCACTTTGAAAGTGACCATGCTGCCCTCTACGCCAGTGACTTCCGCGGTGGCGCGCACCTGCAATCCTACAGGTGTGGCAGCGATGTGGGAGATGTTCAGTTCTGTACCCACCGATGTTTTGCCTTCGGGAATTGCCTCTGCGATGGCTTCGCAGGCAGCGCCTTCCATCAAAGCCACCATACAAGGGGTGGCGTAAACCAACAGACTACCAGAGCCTACTTCGTATGCGGTATCTTCCCGCTCTACTTCCGTTGCGACCTCACCGGTCATACCAACTGTGATTTCCATAAATACACATCCTTTCTTGTGTTCAATATAGTCTAAAAGCCGTGGCGTGTCAATAAAAAAAGATTGCTATTTGCAGAAAACTGCCTTATAATGAATCCAAATCCAACAAGGAGTGGTGTTACCATGATCGCAGATAAATTAAACTTGACTATGCTGTGTGATTTCTATGAACTCACAATGGGCAACGGCTATTTTGAAAAAGGCTATAAAGACCGCATCTGCTATTTTGATGTGTTCTTCCGCCAGTGTCCGGATAAAGGCGGCTTTGCCATTGCCGCAGGTCTGGAGCAGGTTGTGAACTACATTCAGAATCTACATTTCAGCGAGGAAGATATTGCCTATCTTCGTGGACGGAATCTGTTTTCTGATGCTTTTTTGGAGTACTTGAAAGATTTCCGCTTTACCGGCGATGTTTGGGCAGTGCCTGAGGGTACACCCATCTTCCCCAAAGAGCCGATCATGACCATCCGCGCCCCGGCTATTGAGGCGCAACTGATCGAAACCTTTATCCTGCTGTCCATCAACCACCAGAGCCTTATCGCCACGAAAGCGAACCGGGTTGTTCGCGCTGCCCAGGGGCGGGCGGTGCTGGAATTTGGTTCTCGCCGCGCCCAGGGCGCAGACGCGGCGATCTTAGGCGCGAGAGCGGCTTATATCGGCGGCTGTAACGGCACAGCCTGCACCATCTCCGACCAACTGTTCGGCGTTTACGCCGGCGGGACTATGGCGCACGCCTGGGTGCAGATGTTCGATACCGAGTATGACGCATTCAAGGCGTACTGTGAGATGTACCCCAACAATGCCACCTTACTGGTGGACACTTATAACACCCTCAAATCTGGTGTTCCCAACGCCATTCGGGCGTTTAACGAGGTCTTAAAACCCAAGGGGATCACCAAGTGCGGCATCCGTCTGGACTCCGGCGATATGGCGTATCTGTCCCGGAAAGCCCGGAAGATGCTGGACGATGCCGGCTGGACCGAGTGCCAGATCTCCGTTTCCAACTCACTGGATGAGTATATTATTCAGGACCTGCTTCGTCAGGGCGCCCAGATCGATATGTTCGGCGTGGGCGAGCGGCTCATCACTGCCCGGAGTGAACCGGTCTTCGGCGGCGTATATAAATTGGCTGCCGTGGAACTGGATGACGGTACGGTGCAACCCAAGATCAAAATCTCCGAGAACACTGGCAAGATCACCAATCCCCACTTTAAGAAACTCTACCGCTTCTTCGGTAATGACACCGGTAAAGCCATTGCCGACTATCTGTGCGTTTATGACGAAACCGTGGACGACAGCGGTGAAATGGAGATCTTTGATCCGGAAGCCACCTGGAAGACCAAGACAGTCTATAATTTCACCGCCAAGGAACTGCAAGTCCCCATTTTCAAAAACGGTGAACTGGTCTACAAGTGCCCCGAACTGGCTGAAGTACGCAAATACTGCTTAGAGCAGGTAGATGCCCTGTGGGACGAAGTCAAGCGCTTTGACAATCCCCACACCTACTATGTGGACTTGTCCCAGAAACTGTGGGACATCAAGTATGGTCTCTTAAAAGACAAAGGCGCAAAGTAAATAAAAAACGGAAGTGTTGTTACACTTCCGTTTTTTGTATAAAGAAAACCACGCGTTAGACGCGTGGTTCAATCGAGCCTATGGCGATAAGTAAAAAACCCTGTTATGATGGAGGAGCGGTCTGCCAACTGCACCAAAAAATCATAACAGGGAGGTGCATCCATCATGGGGA